>CAVTNC010000001.1:0-202691 GCA_963735995.1 uncultured Gammaproteobacteria bacterium
GACGCGCTCTGTGCTGCTTGAAACCGATAGCGTTGCAGAAACCCATCAAATATATTTATTGCTACAACAACAGCAAGATCAGCTGCAACACATAGTGCAAGCTTCCAGTCGTTATGCCAAATTACTTGCGCTCAACGCACAAATTGTGGGTTCCTTACTTTATTTGCGCTTTGAATTACTGACTGGCGATGCGGCTGGCCATAATATGGTGACCTTAGCCGCTGATAAAATGCTGGATTGGATATTATCGCGTTATCCTGCACTCCGTTATGTTTCCATATCCGGCAATTATTGTGCTGATAAAAAAGTATCGGCGGTGAATGGCATTTTAGGTCGCGGAAAAAATGTGGTGGCAGAAGTCATCCTCTCAGCAAAATTATGCCAACGTTTTTTGAAGACCACGCCAGAAAAAATTGTGGAACTGAATGTAAAAAAGAATTTACTCGGCAGCATAGTTGCTGGCGGTTTACGCACGGCGAATGCGCATTTTGCTAATTTATTACTGGGTTTTTATTTGGCAACCGGTCAGGATGTTGCGAACATTGTTGAAGGATCGCAAGGCATCGTTCATGCGGAATTGCGTAAAAATGTGCTGGATCAATCCTCACTTTATTTTTCTGTCACCTTGCCCAATTTAATTGTCGGTACCGTTGGTAATGGTAAGCAGCTCGATTTTGTCCGAGAAAATTTGGAAGTGCTTGGTTGTCTTGCTGCGCGTGAAGCGGGTTACAACGCGCGACGTTTGGCCATCATTGCAGCAGCGGCGGTTTTATGTGGTGAACTATCACTGCTCGCGGCACAAACCAATCAAGGGGAATTGATGCGCAGTCACTTGACCTTAGAACGTCATCATCCATCGGGAGCAGCTCGTGATTAAAGTGGGTATCGATACAATTGCTTTTTACACTTCCCATTATGCATTGCCATTGGCAACACTTGCTAAAGCGCGCAACATCGATCCTGAAAAATATTTAACGGGTCTTGGTCAATATGAAATGGCCGTGCCACCACCGGGCGAAGATGTGGTGACCATGGCTGCAAATGCTGCGCGTGTGGTGTTGGCGGACGTGGATAATAACGCTATCGAAATGGTGTTATTTGCAACGGAATCGGGTGTCGATTATTCCAAAGCAGCGGGCACTTATCTTCATGGTTTGTTAAATTTGCCAGCGCGTTGTCGTGTGGTGGAATTAAAGCAAGCGTGTTATGCAGGAACTGCGGCACTGCAACTTGCGCTGCCATTTTTGCGGGAAAATCCGCAGAAAAAAGTATTGTGTATTGCGTCCGATATTGCACGCTATGGTTTAGCAACACCTGGTGAATCGTCACAAGGTGCAGCAGCGGTTGCAATGATTTTATCAGCGGAACCGCGTTTGCTTGCACTGGAACCCGAATACGGTGTCGTCAGTGAAAATGTCATGGATTTTTGGCGTCCATCTTACTTATCGCATGCCTTGGTCGATGGCAAATATTCCAGCAAATTATATTTGACGATGCTTGAAAAGAGTTGGCAACAATATCACGCGCTCTCGAGGCGCTATCTTGCCGATCATGATTATTTTTGTTATCACACGCCAGTGCCACGACTGGTAGAAAAAGCGCATCATCATTTACTCAAATCTCAGGCAGCAGATGCTGTGGCAACAGTGTATTGCGCATCACAAATTGAGCTGGCACTGCAATATGGACGACGCATTGGTAACAGTTACACTGCATCGTTGTATGTCAGTCTTGCTTCTTTGCTGGATAACGCAGAACATCACCTCGCCGATAAACGCATAGGTTTTTATAGCTACGGTTCCGGTTGTGTTGCTGAATATTTTAGTGGCGTGATACAGCCTCACTATCGTGAAGTATTGCACACGCAATATCATCGCGAATTATTGTCGAGTCGCACGCTAATGACTTACGATGAGTACGAACAATTTTATCTTTTCAGCACAGTGCAAGATGGTAGTCAGCAATTCATTCCTGTTTATGAGACGGGCGCTTTTCGTTTAACAGAAATGGCGCAACATAAACGTTTGTATGAACCGGTGTTAGCAGCAGAAACGCAGGCTGTGCTGGCTGCAGGTCAGCGATGAAAGCGTATGCGCCGGGAAAATTAATTCTCTCTGGCGAACATGCAGTGGTTTATGGCAAACCGGCATTGGCGATGGCAGTCAATCGTTATGCGGTGACTACCATTACGCAGCAAACACGACCACATATTTCATTTGATCTCGCTGATATTGCGCATCACAGTCGTTTAAGTTTTTATGCATTGCGTCGTATCAAAGATCGCATCAAACGTAAATATCATCGCTTTATTCGCGGTGATTTTAGTATTCGTGATGTGTTGCAACAACCTTTTGAATTAGCGCATTTTGCCTTATCGATGTTGACCGAATCACTTAATTTATCGTTGCCACATGGCGTTAATATTCAATTGCAATCCGATATTCCCATTGGTTGTGGCATGGGATCATCTGCTGCGACCATCATCAGTGTCATGCATGCCATATCTCATTATTTACATATTCCACTTGCCGAAGAAACGCTGTTTCGTTTGGCATTGGAAACAGAAAATATGCAGCACGGTCGCTCGAGTGGTTTGGATTTGCGCGTCGCCTTGCAAGGGGGTTGTTTGTATGTTGAAAATGGACACATCGCATCACGACCGCTGCCTAATTTTTCAATGCATTTAGTCAATACCGGCACACCGCTTACGTCCACCGGACAATGTGTGAGTGCGGTCGCTCCCCATTTTATTTCAGGAAATTGTGGTGATACGTTTGCTAACGTAACTAAAAAAATGGATAACGCGTTAACGGCGGCATCGTTCACGCAGTTGCAGACAGCGGTGAATGAAAACCATGCATTGCTGGTGCAAATTGGTGTGGTGCCACTCAAGGTGCAACAATTTATTGCAGCGGTAGAAGTAAGCGGTGGCGCCGCTAAAATTTGTGGTGCAGGTGCGATCAGTGGTGATGCAGCCGGTGTGGTGTTGGTGTTGGTGGAAGAGACGACGTCACTGACAGCGCTTTGTGCGCGCTTTGGTTATCATTTGCTGACAATTAATGGTGTTACGCGAGGCGTTTATGTTGATTAGTGCATCAGCACCGGGCTCACTTATGTTACTGGGTGAATATGCTGTGCTCGATGGCAAACCCGCATTAGTGTGTGCGATGGATAAACGCATTACGGTGACGCTGCAACCGCGTAGTGACGAACGCATAACAATACAGTCAACCTTACACGGACAATATGCAACTGACTTAGTGCAATTAAAAATTGTAAAACCATTTCAATTTGTTCTCGGTGCATTAAAACAGCTTCAACCGAAATTAAAACGCGGTTGTGACATACACATTACTTCCAATTTTTCTGATCAGATTGGTTTGGGATCATCGGCTGCCGTGACAGTTGCAACACTCGCAGCACTGATCAGCTGGTTAAAAATTAATACTTCACCACTCGATTTAGTGCGACAAGGTTGTGCGGTGGTGAGAGAAGTGCAGGGGGTTGGTTCGGGTGCTGATATTGCAGCATCGGTGTATGGCGGCATGGTGGCTTATCGCGCAGAGCCGCTTGCTATCGAACACTTTGCACTGACGCATCCGTTGACCGTATGGTATGCCGGTTTTAAAACACCAACGGTTGATGCCATCAAACAAGTGCGCGATCAATTTGCTAACTTGCCACAACTATTGTCAGCGATACAGCACAGTATTGGTCACTGTGCACTGTTAGGCATACAAGCAGTACGCAAACAAGATTGGACGACGCTTGGCAAACTGATGGATATTCAGCAAGGCATGATGGAAGCACTCGGTGTGTCGACGCTTTCACTGCATGCAATGGTAACGGAGTTGCGACAACAACCAAATGTACTCGGCGCTAAAATTTCCGGTGCCGGTTTTGGCGATTGTGTGATTGCTTGGGGAACGATGGCTGCCAATCTCATTGCTAAACATCATCCGGGTGTGCAATGCATACCAACAACGATGACGACCTGCGGAGTACAATGTGAAAAAAACTGATGTCATTGCGCATCTTATTCCTCGAGATGCCGCACCCAAACGTGAAAAAGGGTTAGGTTTTGCACCAAGCAATATTGCCTTGTGTAAATACTGGGGCAAGCGTGATGCCGAACTCAATTTACCGATAACATCCAGCATATCCATCGCGCTGCCAGAAAAAGGTGCGCTGACTGCGCTCATCGTGATTGATAAAGCAACCGATGAAATCATTTTGAATGGCGAACATCTTGCAAGCACCACCGCTTTTGTCGAACGCACGCGACGCTTTTTAAATTTATTTCGGCTATCACCGTCTTTGCATTTCCGTGTTGATATCAAAATGAATATTCCTGTTGCAGCGGGTCTTGCTTCTTCTGCTTGTGGTTTTGCGTCACTGGTCAGTGCTTTAAACGATTTATTTGCTTGGGAATTGCCACTGCGCGAACTTTCCATACTCGCGCGCTTAGGCAGTGGCAGTGCAGCGCGTTCACTATGGAATGGTTTTGTGGAGTGGCATGCCGGTGTGCAAGCCGATGGCATGGATTCTTTTGCAGAACCGCTTGATTTCGAATGGCCAGAATTACGTCTTGGTTTGTTGCTGTTATCGACCGCTGAAAAAAAGATACCATCGCGTGTTGCCATGCAGCGCACAGTGAATAGCAGTACCCTCTATGCACAATGGCCAAAAAAATGTGCCCAAGATCTCATCATGTTGCGTCAAGCACTAGAACTGCAAAACTTTGCGCTGCTCGGTGGCACAGCTGAATCAAATGCGCTCACCATGCATGCCACGATATTGAGTTGTTGGCCACCCATCAGTTATTTCATGCCTGAAACCATTGCCATGATGCAAAAAATTTGGCAATTACGCAGCGACGGTTTGGCGCTTTATTTTACCGAAGATGCGGGACCTAATTTAAAATTATTGTTTCTGCAAAAAGATGAAGCAGTGGTGATGCAACATTTTGCTGCAATGGAAGTGCTGCAATTATTTGAGTGAGCATTTAAATAGTTGTCGGATGTGCGATCAGAAATTGCAAAAACCATGTTTTTGCTAATCTTGCTACTTCATCCAGTGTTCCAGGTTCTTCGAAGAGATGCGTTGCACCGGGAATAATTTCTAATTTTTTAACACAATGCATTTTTGTCATGGCTTGTTGATTCAGGGTGATGACCGTTTCATCATTGCCGCCAACAATCAAAAGCGTTGCGGCTTTTACTTCAACTAACGCATCGCCTGCTAAATCAGGCCTGCCACCACGTGATACCACGGCTTTGACTGATTTGGCTTTTTTTGCCGCTGCAACAAGTGCAGCACCGCCTCCCGTACTGGCACCAAAATAACCGATGGCTAAATGTTGTGTGTGTGGTTGCTGCCTTATCCAATCCGTTGCAGTCATTAAGCGTGATGCCAGTAAAGCGATATCAAAACGAAATTCGCGAGTATGCTCATCAATGGCTTCTTCTTCCGCTGTGAGTAAATCAAATAACAATGTTGCCAATTTAACGTCGTTTAATGCGCTCGCCACTTGCTGATTGCGCACACTGAATCGTCCACTGCCACTACCATGAGCAAATAATACGATGCCTTGCGCCTGCGCTGGCACATGCAATATGCCTTGCAGCTGAATTTTGTTGCTGGGAATAATGACGGATTGTTTATCCATCGTGACGTGTTCCTTGATTTGAGATCATCCATTAACGATACGTACCACTTGCAAAATAATCATCGCAAATAATCCTGCGACCACATCATCCAACACCATGCCAAATCCGCCGGGAACATTTTTATCGAGAAAACTAATCGGCCAAGGTTTTACAATGTCGAAGAAACGAAATAACAAAAAGCCCGCAATAATCCAGCCTATGCCATGTGGTGCGGCAATCATGGTGACCAAAAAGCCAACGAATTCATCGATGCACATGCCAGGATGATCATGCTCATGTAATTGATGACTGAGACGATCACAAATCCATGCACTGGCAATGAAGCTCGCAATGACGATAGCGAGATACAGTGGCAAGGAAAGTGGTCGCAGCAGTAAATAAAATGGAATGGCAAACAGTGTGCCAAACGTGCCAGGCGCAACTGGCAGGGCACCACTACCGAATCCAAAAGCAATGAAGTAGTAAGGATCCTGCCAGATAGCATCCGGTATAGGCGGAACAGGTTTGCTACGCGCTCTCAGTCGATTTAGCATGCGACTACGAACGGCGGAATATCGTCAAATCGCCATGGTCATCTTGTGCGAGCCAGGTATTATTACTTTCCATTTTCAGTCCGTCATTTTTCTCAGAGTAGAAAACAAAAACAACCTGATGCATATCCGTTAACACCAATCGGCCATGGGTTTTGCTTTCATAATTCACATGCGTTGTCGCATGCGGTGGCAGAAAACAAGGACCATTTTCGGATACGCTGCCGTCCAGGCAAACCGCATTACCTTGCTCTGGTGAGCCATCAAAATAAATATGCGTGTACTCGTGAGGTTGATTGACAATGATCCAGGTTTGGTTAGTTTCATTGGTAATTTTTCTTCTGACATTGCTAAATGCTGAAAAGGATAAAACGGTGAGACAAAGCAAGACGAGACTTGTGAGGAGTTTTTTTTGCATGGGGGCTATTCTCATTTTTATTTAATTTAAGTGTGCTGATTATAGTGGGGGTGGCTGTGATTTATCAAGCATCCCTCCCTTTGAAAAAAGACTGACTGACAATTTTTTAGCGGAAAATTTTCAAATTGCCATGATCATCATTGACGCGTTTAGCATTGGTACTATCCATCCATAAACCATCACCGCCAGATGGATGGTAGGAAACAAAAACGTTTTCGTGCATATTTGTTAGCACCAATTCGCCACCGACTAATTCGACATAAGTGACTTCAGTCGTGCGATGTGGTGGTAAAAAACAAGGACCATTTGCTAACACACTCTCCCGTTGGCAAGCGCCAGGACCATTGGAATCAAATTGTACTTTGCTGGAATTTTTGTGATCAGGTCTGTTGATGATTATCCACATGCTATTGGAATCATTGGTAATGTTTCGTTGATAATTACTCCAAACAGCGTAGGGGAAAAGACAAGTTAAAATGAGTGTAAATGTAATGATTTTTAGCATAATTCACTCCTCCTTTTTTGAACTTTCCATTATTTATTGTTCTCTACAGTATGCAGAGAAAATTATTCTTTTGCCATCTTGATTTCTGTCACGCGATTCTTTTTAGCAATTCTATCGAGTATGCCATTAACAAATTTATAACCTTCGACTGAGCCGAATTTTTTGGCGAGTTCCAGTGCTTCGTTGATAATGACGCGGTAGGGCACATCGGGTCGTTTGATCAATTCATAAATGGCAAGACGTAACACAGCAAGTTCAACGGGATCAATTTCATTGAGTGGACGACCGAGAAAGCGTTGCATTTCTTGATCGATTTCATGTTGATGTTTCGGTATGCCGTGTATGAGTTCTTTGAAATAAATGAGATCTAATTTTTGCTCGATGTGATAATGCAAAAATTCATGTTCAATGTCGCTGATGGGCGTGCCTGCGATTTGCCATTGGTACATCGCTTGCAACGCATAACGACGCGCATTGCGTCTTGCGATGGGATTGATTGCTTGGCTATCCGTTATAGTCGGACGATTTGTTTCGTTTGGCATGTCGTGTCAGTCTACTAATTTCTTTTCGGAATTCTTCAATATCTTGAAAGCTACGGTACACAGAAGCAAAGCGTACATAAGCCACCTGATCGAGTTGTTGCAATTCTTCCATCACCCATTCACCGATTTGTGATGAAGGAATTTCTCGCTCACCACTCGTCATCGCTTTACGCATCACCCGAACGATGGCGGTTTCAATATTTTCCATACTGATGGGCCGTTTTTCCATGGCACGCAATATGCCGGCGCGTAATTTTTCTTCACTAAAAAGAGCACGTCGTCCATCGCGTTTGATGAGACGCGGTAGTGATAATTCAGCTGTTTCATAGGTGGTAAAGCGTTCTTTGCATTGCGGACATCGTCGACGCCTGCGCGTATGATTGCCTTCGCGTATTAACCGGGAGTCGATTACTTTTGTGTCATCAGCATTACAAAATGGGCAGTACATCGTGCTTCAAATTTTATTAATCCTGTATAATGCGCAAAGTTTATCCTAGTTTCTGGGTAAAGCATAGAACTTTCCCTTTAAGGATTGATGAGAGCAAAAAATGAATTGTCATGCGAGCGTTGGCTGGCATCCAGGCTTTTCTACACAGTCATTTCTGGATGCCAGCCTTCGCTTGGCATGACAATCAATTCTTAAGTTGACGCTATGCGTCTTCGCGGGGATGACAGCGACATGCGGGGATGACAGTTGTTTCCTAAAGACGTTGCAACATATATCCCGTCAATTCTCGCAGCAGCTGCGCCTTTTGTCCGAGGTAGTTGATACTTTCTAATGCGGCTTGATAAAGGGTATCGACTTTTTCTTTGGCAGCTTCATGTCCATGCAATTTGGCATACGTTAATTTGTTATTCTTGACATCGATTCCTTGTGGTTTGCCAGAGAGTGCAGATGAAGCTTCGCTATCAAGGATGTCATCTTGGATTTGGAAAGCAAGACCAATGGCTGCAGCAAATTGTTGTAGTGCGTGCTGATTATTTTCATCATCATCTGCAGAACTTAAGTAGCCGAGTTCAATGCAAGCGGTAAAAAGTGCGCCGGTTTTTAAGCGATAAATATCCAACAACAAGGAATCCGAAATCGTATCATTCGCCATCAGCGAAATATCCAGCGCTTGTCCTGCTGCCATACCAAAACAACCCGCGGCACGGCTTATTTTATCGAGCATGAGTAAACGTTTTTGCGCTGACAAAGGTGCGGGATGACTAATAAGGACTTGCATGGCGAGCATTTGTAACGCATCGCCCGTCAATACCGCCATGCCTTCACCGACTTCTTGGTGGCAACTCGGTTTGCCGCGACGTAAATCCGCATCATCCATGCAAGGTAAATCATCGTGGATTAACGAATAAGTGTGTATGAGTTCAATTGCAGCAGCAGGCACATCGAGTGTTGCAAGTGGCACGTTAAACAAGCTGCCCGTTGCATAAATGAGTAATGGTCGCAAATGTTTACCACCATTTCCTAAGGTGTATTCCATGGCATATTTCAGCTCGAGTGCAGGAATTTTTTGCAAATAATGCGAAAAAATCGGCGACAAACGCGCTTCACATTGTTGCATAAATTGTTGTAACGGCAAGGATGGCGTGGATTTATTCATCAGGATGGCCTTTGTTATCTTGCGCGAAATCAACCAAGGTGTCTTGTTGATTTTGTTGCATCAGCACTTGTACTTTTTGTTCTGCTTCATGCAATATTTTTTGGCAATGTTTGATGTAAGTAATGCCACGCTCAAAATATTGCAATGATTGTTCGAGTGTTGGTTCACCTTGTTCCATTTTCTCGATGAGTTGTGCAATTTCGGTGAGTGCTTCTTCAAGATGTGGTAAGGATTCTGTTTTTTTTGTCACGTGATTTACTCCTTTTCAATAATGAATTATTGACCTTGTGCCAATGAATAACCGCGTTCGCCATCAAAGCGATATAAATTTTCTGTTTTGATGATATCGAAATGTAAATCATCCATGGCGCTAAGCAAAGCAATGATGTCGCGATGCGCTATGGGTTGCATCGATTTTACGTCTTCAGATGATTGAAAACGACAGCAACAATGATGCAAAAACGGGGATTCGATGCGGCTATTCGGCCATATTTTTAAACCACGGCTGGCCAACATAATTAATTGCAGCGGTCCACCAATTGTTTTTAGTGTTGCAGCTAATGTTTCAGCAGGAATATCGTTTGCATTATCGATGAAGACATCGACGCCGACCAATTCTTTTTTGCTGGGGATGTCAACGGCGGTGGTGATGGCCTGCAACAAAGAAGGCGGTGTGATCTGATAATTGGCTGGTTTAAAATGCTGCGGCGTTTGACCTAAACGCGCAATGATTGCTGCTGCAAATGCATCCGTTCCCACTTTTTCTACACTGTACTTACTGGAATAAATATCTGCGGTGTGTATGCCATCTTCTAACGTTCTTAACCAGGCATTTTCCACCACATTTGCAACAGAGGGTTGTTGGAGATGAACCAACATTTGTATCGCTGCATTTAATAATCCAGAAGGATTGGCGATATTTTTTCCGGCAATATCGGGTGCTGAACCATGGATGGCTTCAAACATCGCCGTGTCGTTGCCGATGTTGGCAGAACCTGCCAGTCCAACAGAACCGGCTACTTGCGCTGCCACATCAGAGATGATATCGCCGTATAAATTTTGCGTGACGATGACATCGAAGCATTCCGGTTTCGTTGCAATGAGTGCGGTACCGATATCCACAATTAAATGTTCTTTCGTGATGGTTTTGTATTGTTCACCGATTTCGTTAAAAACACGGTGAAATAAGCCATCTGTCATTTTCATGATGTTATCTTTGCTAAGACACGTCACTTTTTTCCGACCATGACGCAACGCATAATCAAAGGCATAACGGATGATGTGTTCACAACCGGGGCGTGTGATGATTTTCAAACATTGATACACCTCATCCGTTTGTCTATGTTCAATGCCAGCGTAAGTGCCTTCTTCATTTTCACGCACGATGACAAGATCAATCGTTGGAAAGTGTGTTGGGACATAAGGTGCATAAGCAATCGTTGGCCTGACATTGGCATATAAGCCGAGCGTTTTACGTAATGTCACATTTAAACTTTTGTAACCACTGCCTTGTGGCGTGGTGATAGGACTTTTCAATAACACTTTCGTTCGTTTGATGGATGCAAAAGCGCTATCAGGTATGCCGGCTGTGTTGCCTTGCAGATAAACTTTATTGCCAATCTCAATGACTTCCGGTTCAATGGCAGCTTTTGCGGCCAGTAAAATAGCAAGTGTGGCCGTCATAATTTCTGGGCCGATGCCATCGCCATAAGCAACGGTAATAGGTGTTTTCTCGGTCATTGTCGCAATCCTCGATTAGTGTGATGTCAAAAGGCCAGTAACGACTTTTTCCATGTGCATGCTTCGGGATCCCTTTACTAATATCGTCATTTGGTTGAGAAGATACGGTTGTAAGGCGGTGACTAATTTCGTTTGATCATGAAAGTGATATGCACCTTCACCAAACGCTTGCGCTGTATTCGCCGTGAGTTCGCCATAAGTGAAAAGGTAATCAATGCCTGCTTGCCGCATCAAGGTGCCGGCAGTTTCATGCAATTTTTTTGCATCATTGCCCAATTCTTTCATATCGCCTAAGACGAAAATTTTTTTCCCGACAAACGAAGCTAACGTATGGATGGCTGCTTGCAGCGAAAAAGGATTAGCGTTGTAAGTGTCATCAATGATGTTGACGCCGTTATCAAGCGTATGCAATTGCAAGCGTCCGGGTGCGGGTTCAATTTGTTCTAAACCTTTTTTAATTGCAGCAATATCAATGCCAAGGGCAAGTGTTGCAGCGGTTGCAGCGAGCGCATTCATCACATTGTGTTTGCCAAGCAGTGGCAGCAGAATGGCGATATCACCGGCAGGCGTATGGACTTGTAATTGTTGGCTGCGCGTTGCGGCTGAAAGGGTGACATGCACATCGGCTTTAGCATCAAAACCAAATGTTAAACACGGATGCTTGCCACTATTTTTTTGCCAGAAATTAAAAAAGTCATCATCGCGATTGAGAATAGCGTAGCCATTTTCAGCAAGGCCAGCAAAAATTTCAGCCTTGGCGCGCGCCACACCGGCAATGTCACCCACACCTTCAAGATGACAAGCACCCGCATTGGTGATGACTGCAACAGTTGGTTTTGTCAGTTGGCTTAAGTAAGCAATTTCACCAAAATGGTTCATGCCCATTTCTATCACCGCATAACGGTGAGCTTCGCTTAAACGCGCGAGTGTCAGTGGTAAACCCAAATGGTTATTGAGTGTGCCGCGCGTTGCAAGAACAGCCGATTCATCGTCAGCACAAGCGGCGCGCATGATGGATGCAATCATATTTTTTAGCGTGGTTTTGCCATTGCTGCCTGTTACTGCAATGAGTGGCAGCTGAAAATGCTGGCGCCAAGTCGTCCCCAGTTTGCCAAGTGCAAGCACGGCATCTGTCACGCGCAAGGTGGGCAATGTTGTCGTGACAGCTTCTGTGATGAGGGCTGCCGCTGCGCCTTTTTCGCGAGCCAGTTCAACAAAATCATGGCCATCAACTTGTTCGCCTTTGAGCGCCACAAAAAGATTGCCAGGCTTGAGCGTTCGGGTATCAATGCTAACGCCTTGAAAAGTAATGTCAGTTGCCATCGCTTCTAACCCCAGAAGCGTTGCGGCAGCGGAGAGTGCCATGTGTATCATGTGCAGAATCCATTAGGAAAATAATGATGGGCTGTATATTATCTTTTTACAGCGATTCTCGCTATCGTTACGCGATTCCTTGGAGAAATCCTATGCATGGCTTAAAAGTAGGGCATGTCACACGGACAGCAGATGGCACTGGCATTTCTGTTTTTTTATTTGAGCAGCAGGCGGTTGGGGCTTATTTGCTCATGGGATCAGGTCCTGCGACACATGAATTAGCAACATTAAATCCCGATACCAGTGTGTCAGTGTTGCATGCTTTGGTGTTAACCGGCGGCAGTGCTTTTGGGTTGTATGCAGCAGAAGGGGTCATGCGTTATTTAGCGGAGCACCACATTGGTTTGACGTTGCCACACGGTGTGGTGCCCATCGTGCCGGCCGCTGCCATTTACGATTTAGCGTATCAACGTGCAGTGCCGCCGAATGCACAAGATGCTTATGATGCAGCCGTTGCTGCAACAGAAAATAATCTGAGTCGAGGACGTATCGGTGCTGGCACCGGTGCAACCGTTGGCAAATTAATTCCAGACGCACGTGCCATGACAGCTGGTCTTGGTTGTGCGCGATTAACACTTGCATCCGGTGTCGAGGTGCTGGCTTATGCGGTGGTAAATGCGGTCGGTGATGTTTGTGATCGTGATGGCAACATTATCGCAGGTGCGCGCTTAGCGAATGGAGAATTCGGTAATTGCACGCAATTTTTGCTTGATGGTCATGGTCAAGCGCAACTCTTAACACATGGCAATACCACATTGGTTGCGATTTTTACCAATGCGGCTTTTTCCAAAGCTGAATTACAACGCGTTACAAAAATGGCAGTCGCTGGCATGGCGCGTGCGATCACACCGATATTCACTTGTTATGATGGCGATATTGCTTTTGCTATCTCACTTGGCAAAGAACGCGCCTCACCCTTGACAGTCGGCACGCTGGCAGCAGAAGCTGTACAACTTGCTATTATCGATGCGGTTAAAGCGAGTGAGGTGATAGTATGAAAGTTGCACTAGCACTCATCACCCATCCCGATTGTCTGTTGCACGATGCAGGATCTGCTCATCCCGAACGACCTGAGCGCGTTAAAGTCATACAAGCTGCGCTTGCATCCTATCCTTTTCCGCATCCCGTTCATTTTTATCAAGCGCCGCTTGCGACGAAAGAACAACTTCTTATGGTGCATGATCAAGATTATATCGATTGGATTTTTTCTATCGCGCCAAAAGACGGCATCATAGGCATTGATGCGGACACTTGGATGAATCCCTACACCTTGCAAGCTGCATTACGTGCGGCAGGCGCAGTGCTGTTTGCAGTTGATGTGGTGATGCGTGGTGAAGCATCAGCTGCTTTTTGCAATATTCGGCCGCCAGGTCATCATGCCGAACGTGATAAGGCCATGGGATTTTGTTTTTTTAATAACGTCGCCATTGGTGTCATGCATGCATTGCAACACTATGGCTTACAACGTGTCGCTATCATTGATTTTGATGTGCATCACGGTAATGGCACGCAAATGCTATTTCAACATAATCCTCACGTGCTCTATTGTTCCAGCTTCGAGCATCCTTTTTATCCAGGCTATGAACAAGAGTTGGATAACGAACATATTTTGAATGTGCCACTGCCAGCAGGAACGTCGGCTGCCGAATTTCGGCAACGTGTTGAAGCTGCTTGGTTTGAGCAATTAGCGGCGTTTAAGCCAGAATTTATTTTTATTTCGGCTGGCTTTGATGCGCATGTCAATGATGTTCTCGCCGATCTCAATTTAACAGTTGCAGATTATGTTTGGTTGACTGAACACATTGCCAAGTTAGCAAAAGTTTATTGCGATGGTCGTATCGTCTCCGTGCTTGAAGGCGGCTATGATTTAGCTGCACTTGCAGAAACCGTTCCTGCGCATGTCGCGGCGTTAGTGGTCTGAATTTGCTGTTCATTGCATTACCAGGAAGCTATATGCTATAAACCAAAATCTGCTGCTTGCTCATTTTCTATACCGTGCAAGGACGATAAGTATGTTAAAGCCAACGTTAGGATTACGTGGAATGGCTAGTCCACTGACTCAACTGACGGCAACCTTATTTTTGTTGTTGCCTGGCATCGTTCGTGCTGAATGCGTGCCATCGCAAAATAATCTTGGGCTGACTTGCCGTGGCTCCGAAGATAGTTTAACGCTCAATAGTTATGAATCCCTGCCAGGATCCCTCGATCAAGCGCAATTTATCTTTGATCAAACCACCGTCGAGTCCAAAGATGGCCAATCCATGTTTGGTAAAAATTTTACGGGTACGACGGGTAATGCCATCCATTTCATCGCAAATAAAGCGACGTTTAATGGTAATGGTCATTTCATCAATGTGTATCAATCACATGATGCTACTTACGAATTTAATGACTCCACTTTCAATTTTCATTCGACGCCCGGTTATGTTTTTAATTTTTATGCAGGCGCTTCTGCTAATAATACGTCATTGTTATTCAACCACAGCACCATCAATTTAGCAGGAACAACGTATGGTTTAGCATTGCTAACGGGCGCGCATAATGTGGTGAGTTTGACGGACACAACAGTGAATCTTGCCGGTGGCGCTGTTGGCATTAGTTTTCAAGGATCAGATGGCGTCGTGGTGTTAAAACATAGTGCGATACTTTCAACACGCAATGCGGCAATTAGTTCAAACACTTATGGATTTAAAGAATTTGACATCATTGATTCAGCGTTGATGGGAGACAACGATGCTGGCGCCATTGACTATGACAGCTTAGACCGTGCGATTGATCAAGCAACCGATATCACTTCCACTGTTCGCATTATCAATTCAACGATTACGTCGAATCGAGCAAATGCGCTGCATCTTGCTGCGCCAAATAATTTAGTCGATGAACAAGGTCGCAACCAACATATTTATGATGTGCTCATTGATCATGCCATCTTGACCGGTGAGTTTGATACCATTAGTGATCACGTTGGTGCTAACCATCCTGAACCAAATAAAAATATTGCTAACAAACAATTTAATTTGACCATACAAAATCATTCAGCAATTAATGCACCACTCGGTGCGGATGCAATTTCGTTGATATCGCCAGCCAATGTCACCATTTCTAATTCGAATATTCATGGCAACATTAATTTGCAAGGGGGTGATACCGATTTTGCGTTGGTTGGCGGCCAATTGTCAGGCGCTTTCACCATGGGAAAAGGTGTTGATCGCGCTTACTTCATCAATACCGATACCTCAGAAATTACTGAATTTAATGGTGGTGCAGGCGATGCGAGTTTGCACTTGGTGCATCTCAGTCATACGGGTGGTGCAGATATTGTGAATTGGAGTGAACTGCATGTAGAACAAGATGCTGCACTCACGTTAAACAGCAACTTGGTGTTGGGTAATGCCGGTGGTCAAGGTGTGTTACCTGCCGGTAGTGGCACACTTGAGCTCAATGCTGCTTCGCTTTATGTGAGTGACAATGCGCATCCCATCATCACCGCTTTTGATGCATCACAGCCAGTGACAGTGTTGAATGCGGGCGTGATAGATTTGCGACACAACAGTGCATCGCCCGGTACGCATACGCTAACAATACGCGGTCATTACGTTGGGCAAGGTGGCCTCTTATCGTTGAACACTTTTATTGCAGGCGATACCGCTCGTACAGACACACTCATCATCGATGGCCAAAATGGTGGTGGTTCTGCCAGTGGGGCGACATTGCTCGATATCCATTACATCGGTCGCACCGGTGGCATGACTCGAGGTGATGGCATACCAGTGGTACTCGCCATCAATCAAGCGACCACCACGCCGAATGCCTTTGTTTTGAATGACAGCATACGTGCCGGTGCTTATGATTTTCGATTATTGAAGGGAGGATTGAATCCCAATGATACGAATTTAGCGCAAAGTTGGTTCATCCGTTCCAGTTATTATGTGCCGAGTGCAACGGCAACTTCGTCAAACGCTCCGAGCTCACCTGCCGCCTCATCACCAGCAGCAACAGAAGATGGAACAGGGCCGACGGTAGCTGCGACAACACCTGCGACGACTGCTTCTGCTGCGCTACCCACCACATCGTTGCAACCCATCGTTGGTCCTGAACTTTCGGTTTATGGTAGCGCGATACCCGTTGCGCAAAATATGAATGTGGTTGTGATTAGCAGCTTACATCAGCGTGTTGGCGAAGAATATAATCCATTACCATTAGCGGCCTTTGGCGATTTTTTCAATGGAATATGGCTGCGTGCCTTCGGTGAATCATACAAAGATGAATACGCTAGCATCGTTAATCCAACTGCGTCAGGTTCAGTCATTGGTGGTCAAATTGGCGGTGATATTTTTCGTTGGGTGCGCGAGAGTGGTGCACGCGATTATGCCGGTGTTTATTTTGCTTATGCACGTGATCATAGCAATATCAGTGGTCTTGTGACCAATCTTGCAACGACACTCAATTTCGATCAGCCGACCGGTAGCATGGACATCAATGGCAAAAGTGGTGGTGTTTATTGGACACATTTTTGGGCGAATGGACCGTATCTCGATATCATTCTGCAAGACACGCAATATCAGGGTAATGCCACTTCTTCGCGCGGTGGCATTGGTTTAAATGGTTATGGTCTTGCGGCTTCTCTCGAATCCGGTTTTCCATTTCACTTCTTTACGCATTGGTTGCTGGAACCCGAGTTGCAATTGTTAGCGCAGCGAGTGCAATTACAAAAAACCAACGATTATTTTTCGTCGATTGATCTTGGCACCAATGGTGCAGCACTTGGTCGTTTAGGTGCACGTCTGCAATATTCGGCAGAAATAATTGGCTGCTTGTTGCAACCGTATTTGCTAGCCAATGTTTGGTCGACACTTGGTGGCGCGCGCACGACGACGGTTTATGCAGGGGTAGATAGCATTGTTACCAAGGCGGCACCGGCGTGGACGGAAGTGGGAGCAGGGATGACCGCAGTGATCAACAAACGCATTAGTGTTTATGGCAACGTCAATGATGTCATCGCACTGAATCATCAACATCAACAACACAGCGCGATCGAAGCGGCCGTTGGCATTAGGGTGAATTGGTGATCAGCGTGGTATAGGGTCCCGTCTTGATGCAGTAGACTGAATAAGCCATTCTTCCCATAAAAAGGCCGGTGCAAAATCCATAAAACAGCAAAAAATAAGGACCATAAGGCGAAGCAGCAACTTGCATGGGATCGAGGGTTAGAACAGCGCTGTAATAATACTTAAGTGAAAAAAGCAGGACCACGATACAAAACAAACTCCATGAACCGGGAATATAAAGTTTATTTTCATTTTTAATCGCTTGCACATTCATCAAATAAAATTGCAACCAACCAAAAGAAATGCCGATGATCAAACCGGATGTCCAGGTAATGATGTTGAAAGAATCGATTTGCATGATGACAGACAACGTGATGATGGATAGCGTAGCGAATAAGCTGGGGAAAAAAAATAATGTTTTGACGGCCATGGTACGTGGTTTGGTTGCAACCAAGCTGACACGAATGAGGAAGACAAATAAAAAATAAACCCACCATTGTGTGCTAGCGAGGGATACCCAGAATGCATGCGGCATACATTTTTTTCTCCCAAAAAATTTAGAACTTGCGTTACAACGCTACATCCATGGGCGATAGTGGTTTCGAACCACTGACCCCTACCGTGTGAAGGTAATGCTCTCCCGCTGAGCTAATCGCCCGGAACTTGCCGAATTTTAGGGAGGGTTGCGGCAAAGGTCAATTTAATTCATAACGCCCACGAATAAAGCGCAATAAAACCATAATGACAGCAGCGACCGGTAGCGCGACTAAAATACCAAAAAAACCAAACAAGGTACCACCGGCTAACACGGCAAAAATGATGGCAACGGGATGTAGTCCGATACGGTTACCGATGAGATAAGGAACCAACACGTAACCTTCAAGTCCTTGTCCCAGCAAAAAAACCAGCACGACCCATAACACCGGTTGCCAACTACTAAATTGCACCAAGGCGGTTAGTGAGGCGGTGGTCAATATAAAAAAAGAACCAAGGTAGGGAACAATACTGAGCATGCCGCCGATGATGCCGAGCATCGGTCCCACTTCCAAGCCAACCAACGTCAAACCAATGCTGTAGACGAGACATAGCGAAATCATCACCAACAATTGTCCGCGAAAAAAAGCACTCAATACTTCATCACATTGCTTAATTAATTTCAGCACCGTGGGCTTAATGGACTTCGGTAATATATTGCTGCCAGCAGCGAGGATGTGATCCCAATCACGGAGCAAATAAAAAGTCACCACGATGGTTAAGGCGAATTGCACAATGAAATCAATGACGGTGTGACTGGAATGCAAAACCGTATTTAAAAGCCACGCGCTATTCTGCGATGCATTTTGCGACACTGTTGCTTTGAGTGCAGCGATATTAATATATTGTTTTAACCATGGCACCGCGGATTCTTGCAGCCAGGCAATGATTTGTGGTGTGGTATTGACGAGCGCACTCAATTGACTGTAGAGCATGGGCAAGAGCATGAAGAGAATAAATAACATCAAACCAAGAATCAGCAAAAAAACAACGATGACACTCAATAAATGCGGCACGTGATGATGGCTGAGACGTTTGATCACGGGATTTGCTAAATAAGCAATGAGTGCGCCGAGCAAAAATGGCGTGAGTATCGAGGTTAGTTGATAAAGGCAATAAAGAACGACAGAGATAAAAAAAATAAGTAAGAGTTGATTTTTCGTGTGCTGTATCATGTCGTGCCATTCTCTGATTATTGACGAAGACTCAGTCTACCGTTCGTCTGCGAAATAATCGAGAGCAGACAGTCATCGCCTCTGCTGTTACACTATCGCCCTTTTGCGATAGCATGATGGGGTTTGCAATATGACTAAGATTCGTACTCGGTTTGCGCCCAGTCCAACAGGGTATTTGCATATTGGTGGTGCACGCACGGCATTATATTGCTGGTTGTTTGCGCGCAAAATGCAGGGCACATTTATTTTGCGCATTGAAGATACCGATAGTGAACGCTCCACAGCGGAATCTGTGCAAGCCATATTCGATGGACTCGCTTGGTTGCAACTCGATTATGATGAAGGTCCTTATTATCAAACGAAACGTTTTGATCGTTACCGTGCTGTTATTGTTGACATGCTGAAAGCAGGCAGTGCTTATCGCTGTTATTGCACCAAGGAACGATTGGAAGCATTGCGAGCAGGACAAATCGAGCGCAAAGAAAAACCGCGCTACGATGGACATTGTCGTCATGAAGCAACCATCAAAAATCAGCCATTTGTTGTGCGTTTCAAAAATCCGACAGAAGGTGACGTTGAATTTGATGATCTCATTCGTGGCAAAGTGCGTTTTGCTAATAGTGAACTCGACGATTTAATTATTGCGCGCAGCGATGGCACACCTACTTATAATTTCACCGTGGTCGTCGATGATAGTGACATGCATATTACTCATGTGATTCGTGGTGATGATCACATCAACAATACGCCACGACAAATTAATATCCTGCGTGCATTAAATGTTACGCCACCGCTTTATGCACATGTGCCGATGATTTTGGGCCCGGATGGCAAACGACTTTCAAAACGTCACGGCGCAGTCAGCGTGTTGCAATATCGTGAAGAGGGCATAATGCCTGCGGCATTAATCAATTATTTGGTGCGCTTAGGTTGGTCACATGGCGATCAAGAAATTTTTTCTCTCGATGAACTCATTCAATATTTTGAAATCAGCAATATCAATCGCGCACCCGCTGCTTTTAATCCAGAAAAATTATTGTGGCTCAATCAACATTATTTAAAAACAAGTGAGCCAGCAGTGGTGGCAGACGAATTAAAATTGCACATGAAAAAATTGCACATTGATATTAGCAAGGGTCCTTCGCTAATCGACATCGTTAAAGTGCAAGCAGAACGTAGCAAAACCTTGGTCGAGATGGCAGAGCGCAGCCGATTTTTTTACGAAGATGTCGAATTAAGTGAAGCCATGCAAGCGCATTTCACTGCTGAATTACTACCGGTTCTCAGGTGTTTACGCGATCGTTTCAAGACAATCGCATGGAACAAAGAAACCATACACGACACGCTTGTCAAAACAGCCGAAGAATTTAACCTGAAACTTGGCAAACTCGCCCAACCGTTACGCATTGCGATCACGGGCGGCACAGTCTCGCCGCCTATCGACATCACACTTGACTTGCTTGGTAAAGAACAGACGTTGGCGCGACTCCAAAAAGTGGTTTTGGACACACCACAATCCCCTTTGTCTGGGATTTTATCTGAATAAACCAGCGTGCCTTCTCTTTCTCTCAAAGATACTTTTTCAAAGTAGCTGTCTGTTGACATTAGGCATACAATGTCATAACCTAGATTATGCCTATTATTTATGATTGGAATAATGATAAAAACAAGATGCTAATAAGCTCGCGAGGCGTTAGCTTTGAAGAGGTCATTGCAATTCTCGAGAGTGGCGAGGTGTTAGATATTATTGAACACCCCAATCAAGAAAAATATTCTCATCAAAAAATGTACGTTGTCGAAATTAATGGTTATGTGTATTTAGTCCCCTTTGTGAAAGATAAGAATAAAATTTTTCTCAAAACGATTATTCCAAATCGAAAGGCACAAAAGAAATATTTTGGTAAATAATGGGAGGGAAATTTATGAAAAAAAAACTAAAATTAAAACTCGATGCCGATGAGCAAGAATTATCAGATTCCTTTGACAAAGGCGAATGGAAATCGGTTAGTAACTTAAAACATGAGATAGGTGTCGCTAAAAAAGCGGCTAAAAATACTCTGCGCAAAGATGCAAGAATTAACATTCGGCTATCGAGCAACGATTTGATTCGTATTAAACAAAAAGCAGCATTTGAGGGCATACCTTATCAGACATTAATTGCTAGTATTTTGCATAAATATGCATCAGGACATCCCGACTAAATAGATTGACAAACAGTAGCTCGCTTCATAGAATCGCAGCTCTCTCAGAAGGAAGGGGCTATAGCTCAGCTGGGAGAGCGCTTGCATGGCATGCAAGAGGTCATCGGTTCGATCCCGATTAGCTCCATTTTTATGACGTCACAACGTCCCCATCGTCTAGAGGCCTAGGACATCGCCCTTTCACGGCGGTAACCGGGGTTCGAATCCCCGTGGGGACGCCAGTATTATCAAAAAGATAAATAGACCGCTGTATTCAGCACTTAGATTTGTTAAAATCACATGATGAGAAGCATTAATCCGGTCGTTGGAGGATTAAAATGAGCAAAGGTTTTTTAGAGGGCATGGGGACAGTCGTTTCGCTATTTGTTTCTGAAAAGGAGACAAAATTTTCTTTGCCTTCATCTTCTGATGAGGAAGCTATTCGTAAAGATTGGCAGCAGGTAGGAAATGATATTCGTTGGGCTGCCGAACATTTACCGACGACTGAAAAACAAAAAGTAAATTAATGGAAAATGTAGCGTTACCAAATGAGTAATCCACCGAAAGAAACACATCATAACAACCATCAAGGTAATCCCACGCAAATGGTCACTCATCATAAAGTGGCTGCTTTTTCTGGACCGATTCCCCCACCTGACGTTTTAGCTAAATATGACGAACTTAAATCAGGTCTTGCTGAACGCATAGTCAAAATGGCTGAAGACCAAGGAAATCATCGGCGTTCACTAGAAGCCAAAACATTAGATGCACAAATACGCCATACCAAAGCAAGAGACTTGGAAGCCAAAATGGGGCAGATTTTTGCATTTATTTTAGCTATTTTCACGATTATTGTGGGTGCTTATTTGGTGATTCACGACTATCAAATTTCAGGAACAATCTTTGGTGGTATGGGGCTAGTCAGTATTGTGGTTGCCTTTATTTATGGGACAAAAAAAGAAAATAGGTGAATTATTCTTTTAGTTACTGCCCTCTCACGGCGGTAACCGGGGTTCGAATCCCCGTGGGGACGCCAAAATTTCTTCTTGCTTACTCGCATTTAAGTTTACTTTAATATTCCAATGTTAGGATTCCGCATCATCTTAATATAACAATGGAAGCGGGATTAAAAATGAATACACGAGGCGATGCAGAGTCAAAAGAAGCTACATTTAGCTGGTTAGAAACAGAACAAGGGAAAGAAAAAGTTGCGCTGCAATGCATGCGGCATCCTGCTTTACAGAAGCCTTTTGAAATGCAACTTAATGAAGCGCTTTTAGAAAATTTTCAGCGCGAACTTTCTACGGAAGAAAAGGATGGTTCTACTGTCTTTTTAAAATTTCATTATTATCATGATGTGCTAGATACAAGGTATTTTCCACCGACTGAAAACGAAAAAAATCGAAGTTATGGGAGTCGTCATACTTTTTATTTTGCAAGCGAAGAATTAAAAGAGAAAATTCATAAAATCCGGGAAGGGATTATTTCTCTTATTAAAGAGGCATTAAAAAATGGCAGGATGCCTGACAGTAAGAAGAATCTCCGAAAAGAATATCGAAAATATTTCGTGCTCATTAAAAAGCATTATGCTTTTTTCAACGAGCACCAAATAAAGTGTATCCATCAGTTAAAGCATGCTATGACAGGAAGTGCTATTAACAAAAACAAGGAATTAATTAAAGCCTGTGGTAGTGAGCCTTACCTTACTATTGAAGACAGGGAATCGTCTGATAATGATGATCCCTCCGCAAATACTACCGAGCATCAAGTTGGGGGAAATGTACGTGCCAAAATATCAAAGAGACTCGGAAGAAGCCATAAAGATGAAGATCGTGCGGGTGTAGTATCAGACATCGATGTTCATTCCAGTTGGGATTCTATTCTGGAACTGCTTTTAACAGCAGAACAAAGGGTTGTTAGCAATATCCATACAGAATTAAGAGATGACAAGACAAAATTAAGCGATGACGAGAGATATTCCGGGTCAACCTTCACTTCGGTATTTTTTCATGGTGGCAAAGTTTATCTGATATGGATAGGCGATAGTCCTGCTATTGCTTTAATAACCACAACAGACAATGAGGGTCAGCAGACAACGGAAGTTATGCCATTGAATTGGCCGCATAAAGTTGGTACTGAAAATGAAGCTAGATGCTACGAGCGTGAACTAGCCAAAGAAAATTTGGCATCATTCCACGGTGATCATCGATTAGGTGATCGATTTTTTAATCTTGCCGTCAGCAGAGCAGTGGGTGATTTACATATAACTGGCGTGAGCGATGTACCCTGCATCAACGTAGTTGATATGCCGAAAGAACCGAATAAGCGAGTTACATTTGTCGTTGGCAGCGATGGATTATTTGATGCATTATCACTGCAAGAAATTATCGGTATTGCGACAAAAACAGATTCGGCGGATTTGGCTAACGCACTTGGTGCTGCTGCATATAAAAAAGAGAGGAATGAGGATAATATCATCGCTGTTGTATCTCCTTACGCTGAAAACAGCGCATTAAGTGTTTACGATGGTCATAGTGGTAAGGCAGTTTCACAATTATTGGTAGAGCAGTATTTGCAACGATTAAAATCAATAGCGGTCATGGGAAAGAGGGCATTTTTAGCAGAAGAAAACAGTTTGGCAAGAAAAGCGGGACAAGAAGAGCGAAAAGAGCTAACCCCTAACAAAAAAGAACAGGAGCATCGAACAATGCAAGTTAGACTAACATCAAGTAAGGAAGAAGCGCAACGTAAACAAGAACAGGAAGAAAAGAAAAAAAATCTTCAAGAAGCGATAGAAAAACTTAAAGAGGAAGTGCGGCGTAAACGTGAAGAGGAAGAAAAGGAAAGAGTAAGAAAAGCGGATGAAGAAATGCGTAAAAAAGAAGAAGCAGATGAAGAAAAGATTCGCGAATTAGAAGTGCGAGTTCGCAAGAGAGAAGAGGACGCCAAAAAGCGACTGGAAGAAAGAGAGAGTATGAGACAACTGGAAGACGAAAAAAATGAAAGAAAACGTCTTGCATTTCAAGAACAATGTAGAAAGGATGAAGCATTAGCAGAAAATCGGAGAGAAGAGGCTAAACGTAAAAGAGAAGAAGACGCAAAAAATGCTTCAAATTTAGCTTCTAGCAGTAGCGGCTGCACACCAAAGGCGTCGATGGAAGAGCAGCCTCATGATAGCGGATTAGCAAGACAAAGAGAAAATGATCTAAGTCGGGCGCCTGTTGAGAGGTCAAAATTGTTTTTGATGACGAAGAAGCGGGTAGTAAAACAGATCGAGGCTCTTAGAAGCGAAATCATTAAACTGAAACGAGATAGACCCATTTATTGTTGCTCACTCTTTTCGTCTTTTGCTCGAAGCGAAATTGCTCTTAAGCGGGGGAAGCGTAACGAATTGGAAGATTTGCTTACAAACATGGAGAGTAAAGATAATCTTGATAATGGTGTTGAGCAAGAATGGATGAAAGATGTGACGGCTTTAAATAGTGATGGGAATAATTTTGTACGTCGAACCAACAAATCTTATTTTCTTAACTGGCTCCCCAGCACGCCAAGATCGCAACAAGTTATTAACCACATTATTAGCACACATAAAAATCTAAAAAAGGGCGGTAGTAGTATAGCTTAGCTGATGCTAGCCTGGGTGTAGCGCGAGCGCTATGCCCAGGTAATAACATGAAGAAATCTGATGGATTGAATTACTTGAATGATAGGCTCTAATAAACGTATACGATGTATACTTAAAAAAGGCTAAATTTATCGAGCATCAAAAGGTCACTGCTTGGTTAAACAGTTGGGGCAGCGATAAGGAACACGTTGCCATGCAATGGCCGGAAGAATTTTAGACATTTTATTACCATCTCGAGAATAATTTTTCCTGTAAGAGATTCATGGCGCTTGATAATCTTGTTAAGAAAGGTTTTTTTACTTGGTAAGTGATTTCGTATAATTTCGCGGTTTTACTGCATTCCAAAAGATAAGCATCGCTGGTTTTGATTTCGTCGACGAGATTGAGTGTCAGTGCTTCTTGGCCTAGCCAATATTCGCCGGTGGCGACTTTTTCGATATCGATATGTTGACGATTTTGTTGGATGACATTTTTAAATTGTTGATGGATGTCTTCGAGTTCTTGTTGTAATTTTTCTCGACCTGCTTCGGTATTTTCACCAAAAAGGGTGATGGTGCGTTTGTATTCGCCGGCGGTATGCATCTCCATGTCTATGTCTTTGTCTTTGAGGAAGCGATGGAAATTCGGCAGTTGCACGATGACGCCGATGGAACCAATAATCGCAAAAGGCGCTGCCAAAATTTTATTGGCAATGCAAGCCATCAAGTAGCCGCCACTCGCTGCAACTTTATCAACAGTCACCGTGAGCGGAATATGTTGATCGCGTAGCCGCATCAATTGCGCTGCTGCTAAACCGTAAGCGTGAACCGCACCGCCTGGACTTTCCAAACGTAATATCACTTCATCTTGTGGTGTTGCGATAGGCAGGATGGCTGTCACTTCTTCGGCTAAGCTACTGACAGCCGATGCTTTGATATCACCCTGAAAGGTCAGCACATAAATATTTTTTTGTGTTGTTGTAATCGCCGCATCTTTTTTAGCAGCACGTTTTTTTTCTTTTAAAAATTGTTTGAATTGTTTTTTGGATAATGTTGTTTGCAGCAAGGTTTCTTTAGTTTCAGCATAATTGTCATTCAAATTTTTGATGACTAAACGTCCCTTAACTTTTTGTTTTCCTTTTGCAAGCAAAGCAAAAAAAGCGACGAACACAATTAAGATGAATAGCAAAATAATAGCGGATTTAGCGGTAAATAAGCTGAGTTCTATGAGTGCTGACATGAAGGCATCCTTGGTTTTTTAAGTTAGTGCTTTTTGTGTAGTGATTTGTTGGCGCGTATTAACATAACGTTCATGGGTTTTGTTTTGTTGTTTGATAGCGTGGGCTCATCAATTTTGAGTATTTTCCATTGCCAAGGTCCCATGCCCATTTTATTTGGGAAAACGAGTGCCGGATTAATGTCCACATCACCGGGATGCGCTTTGAATAACCAACTATAAGAACGTGGCACGATGCCAATGATACCGACCCACAGTGGTGCTTTGGTTTCGCGTATGGTGCGATTGGCATCCCACAAGCGCAATACTAACAAACTTTTTTCGGTATTCGATTGCCGCGTTAAAATGAGCTCGGGTCTTTTATCGAGGTATTGTGGTGATATCAAAGGAAGATAAAGTGTACTTTTAATATCGGCGATGCGATGCAAAGTACTTACCCAATCACGCGCCGGCGGTTTTGACCAGCCTTCTTTGACGAGCGTTTGTCGAATGCTATCCAATGATCCTGCCCATTCGATGTTAATGCGTTGCGATGGAAAGCCAAATAAACTTGCGCGGTAAAATGGCAGTTCGTGATTTTTTTGCCACCAAGGTTGTAAGTTGAATTCGGTTCGTGGCCATTCGACGACGGCATAGTCGCGTTTGAATTGCGCAAAATGGCGATGATGATACCAACTAAAGGTGACGATGAGCGCTGCCAAACAAACCAGCGATATGCTCAATGACGGCAGGGGTTTTTCTGCATAACGTTGATAAGAAATAATCACCACGAGCAGCAAAGCAGCACTCAATAACCAAGCACTCAATACATCAGTGAACCAATGTGCACCCAGATAAAAACGGGAAATTCCAATGGCGACTGAGAGCAAAATAGCAGCGGTATACAAGGGCCAGCGATAACCTGGGCGTATCGCTGTTGCCAATAAAAAGGCGAGTCCGACATATAAAGTGGTTGCTAACGTCGCATGACCACTCGGCATAGAAAATGTCACGACGCCATTATAAGCAATGCCCCAGGGACGTGGTGATTGCAAAATATTTTTTAGCACAAACACACTGCCAGCGGCCAAGATACCAAGACCTAATACATGAAACGCCGCACGCCAACGTGTTTTGACTAATAGCCAAGCAAACAAAATTAACACAACGGGTAATATCACTTGTTTTTGCGCGAGCAGTGAAAGATTAAGCATCACATCATCAGCACTTGGCGTGCGTATGCCACGAAAGAAATGAAAGACAGCATCATTAACCATGATGGTATTTGCAGAATGAATGTTGACATACATGGCTAAACACAAAAATAACAGACTACATATTATAAAATAAAAAGCGAGCGTTAACTGACCATGAGGACTATCACGATGATGATGTTTCAATAATTGCGCGATGGATGGAAAATGTCGCGAATGCTGCAAGTACTGCCAAATACTGACTTTGATTTGTTGCGTGTGTGCATGTATCAATTGGAATATTTTATAGATGAACCACAAACACAACATAATAAATAAAGTGATGAGCATGAAGACCAAGATAACGTGTATCGCAATATCCGGCGGTAATTCAAGGGATGCTGCGCCGAGTAAAATGCCAGGCAGCATGTAAGCGGGTGCCCAACCAATTGCTGAGGTGACATTCGCGATGGTAAATTGCAGCGGTTTCATGCCAAACATACCAGCGACTAATGGCACCAACGCTCGCACTGGTCCGACAAAACGGCCGATGAAAACACTCATGCTACCGTACTTATGCAAAAAATTTTCGCCGGATTCGAGTAGATGTGGGTAGTAGCGAAACGGCCATAATTGCGGGATTTTTTCTTTGAAACAGTGACCTATCCAGTAACTGATGCCATCACCGACAATGGCGCCCATGATGGCCCAAAATATGGTTGGTCCTAACGGAATGACACCGGCGCCGGCTAAGGTGCCAAGTGCTGTCATCATGATGGTGCCAGGGACGATGGTGCCAATAATAGCAACGGATTCACCCGCAGAAATAAGGAAGGTGACTAATCCTGATAACTGAGGATGCGCATTCAGCCATTGTAATAAGGGGCTGACGATGTCTGACATTACGTAACCTCTAATCCATCAGCTTGTTTATCCGCATGGTAGGATGATCTGACCAACGGGCCACTCGCCACATGTTCAAAACCGAGATCCTTTGCAAGAGTAGCAAACTGTTTAAATTCATCCGGTGTCACATAACGTGCCACAGGCAAGTGATAACGACTTGGCTGCAAATATTGGCCAAGGGTGACACGGTCGATGTGGTAAGCACGCAAGTCTATCAGTGTTTGTTTAATTTCATCGTTGGTTTCACCAAGGCCGAGCATGATGCCAGATTTGGTGGGAATGTTTGGAAAGCGTTCTTTGAATGCTTGCAATAAACGTAGCGAATGCACGTAATCAGAACCGGGACGTGCTTGTTTGTAAAGACGTGGCACGGTTTCAATATTGTGATTAAAAACATCCGGCAGTGCTTTGCCAGTTTCATCCAGCGCAATGTCCATGCGTCCGCGGTAATCAGGCACTAATATTTCAATTTTAATGTGGGGACTTTTTTCCCGAATGGCGGTGATGCACGCAGTAAAATGGCTAGCGCCGCCATCGCGTAAATCGTCACGATCAACGGAAGTGATGACGACATAGCGCAAGCCCATTTTGGCAATGGTGCTCGCAAGATGCGCCGGTTCATTGGCATCAAGTGGATCAGGACGGCCATGCGCGACATCGCAAAAGCTGCAACGTCGCGTGCATTTATCACCCATGATCATGAAGGTAGCGGTGCCTTTGGTAAAACATTCCGGGAGATTAGGACAAGACGCTTCTTCGCACACCGTGACCAAATTATTTTCGCGCAATAATTGTTTTAGTTCAGAAACAGCGGGCGATGCGGGAATACGAACGCGTATCCAATCGGGTTTACGCAATGCATTGACAGTGGGTTCAATTTTAACTGGGATGCGGGATAATTTATCCGCACCACGTTGTTTGGCAGTTACAGTTAGTGGTGTTTTTGTTTCCATCTCGTTATTCCGCTTGATAATCGCTGAGATAATTCGCGCTAGTATAACCTAAATTTTTCATTAAATATTGCATTAAGTTGCGCCCTGTTTCCGGCACATTTGTTAAGCCACCCAAGGCTGAAAATTGCGTCATTTTGAGCGCGCTCATGCCGCAAGGGTTGATGTGCGTGAAGGGATTTAAATCCATGGCCACGTTAAAGGCAATGCCATGATAGGTGCAGCCACGACGAACGCGTAATCCAATCGAGCAGATTTTTTTTTCTGCGACATAAACGCCTGGTGCATCTCGCCTTGCCGTTGCTGCGATGTGGTAGGCGGCTAACAAATCAATGATGGCCTGCTCAAGCTTGGTGACCAATTGCCGTATGGTGAAGGCTTTGCGTTTGATATCGATGAGTGTGTAGGCAATCAGTTGTCCTGGACCATGATAGGTGACTTGACCGCCTCTATCTGTTTGCACTATCGGTATCGTGTCCGCTTGTAATATGTGTTCTGCCTTGCCATTTTGTCCTTGGGTAAAAACCGGCGCATGTTCAAGCAGCCATATCTCATCAGGTGTTGCCGCATTACGCTCAGCAGTGAATTGCTGCATGGCATGCCAAGTAGCGCAATAATCTTGCTTACCGAGAAAACGCACGGTGACGGAAGCGGTTGTCATAACACCATGAGGACAAGCGGTGAAGAAGACAATTCACGGTAAATATCGTCTAATTGTTGTTGCGAATTGACAGGTACCGTGATGCTCAGTGCAGAATAGCGACCATTTTCGCTGAGGCGATATTGAATGGCATCTTGAGGCAAATCATCAACGTGTTTTTCAATCAGCTGACGGATGCTTGCCTCAAATTCGTTGGTTGCAATCCCAAATACTTTGAGTGGGAAATCACAAGGAAACGTTTGTAATGACGATGCCATCGCGACTAACCTGTATTGACTTTTTCATCGGTGGTGGAAAAATATTTGTGCAAGTTATAACGCACCGTATCAGTTGCGCGACGCCAGAGATTACCTTCACGATTACTATCGAGCGCGATTAACGGTTTTGCGACCAGCACTTGATTATTTAACGTGATGTTGAGAACGCCATACACTTGACCTTTTACTATCGGTGCTTTGAGTGGATTATTTAAATTAAGCGTTGCTTGCAACCGTTTGTATTGACCGGTTGGCACGGTGACATACAGATCATCACTAAGACCTAAGGGCACTTCTGATTTTTCACCTTTCCACACTCTGGCATCGACCAACGGTGTCTCTGCATTATAAAGTTTGTGGGTTTCAAAAAAACGAAAGCCATAAGTGAGCAAGCGTATTGAATCTTCGGTGCGCGTGTTGTCATCCGGTTCGCCGAGCACAACGCTGATCAAGCGCATGCCATCTTTTTTTGCGGAACCAACGAGACAATAACCCGCTTCATTGGTGTGTCCGGTTTTTAAACCATCAGCATATTGATAACGCCATAAGAGACGATTGCGGTTGGGTTGACGAATGCCATTGTAGCTAAACCATTTTTCGGAATAGAGGTTGTAATCTTCCGGAAAATTTTTAATATACGCTTGCGTTAAAATAGCGAGATCGTGAGCGGTGGAATAATGTTCTTTGTTTGGTAAGCCCGTGCTGTCGACGAAGTGACTGTCTTTCATACCAAGTAATTTAGCTTGCTCATTCATCATGGCGGTAAAGGCATCTTCTGTGCCTGCGACAAATTCAGCCAATGCCACGGTTGCATCGTTGCCGGAGGCGGTGATGACACCTTGTAGCAGATCGCGGACGGGAACTTCATCGCCCACTTTAACAAACATGCGTGAACCTTCTGTCTTCCAAGCTTTGGTACTGATGCGGACTTTATCATCCATGTGTATCTGATTATTTTTGATAGCGTTTGAGATGATGTACAACGACATGAGTTTGGTTAAGCTCGCAGGCGGCATGCGCTGAGTGGAATTTTTTTCCGCAATGATGCGGCCACTATTGGCATCGAGCAGAATATAGCCAGTCGCATCCAAGTTAGGTGCATTCGGGGTGAAGGTTTGTGGCTGGGGTTGCGTTGGAATGGGGATGACAGGATTAGCCAATGTCTGCACGCTGCAGGCAAAAAAGAGGGCGAAAATCATCAAAAAATATGCTTTAAGTCGTTGTCCGGTTGCCTGCATTAGAGAGTTACCCTCGTTGAAGTTGATATGTCAGGAGTTTAGCAAAAATAAGGTGGGCGCAGCTAGTACAACGATAAAAAAGATGCTAACATCCCTCCGCTTTTCTGTTACCTAAAAGCACCGCCTTACCCCATCCCAATCCCGGGATAAAAAACTCTTGAATTCGACTCTAGACTTTCGTCTTGCACTGTTTTAGTGTGATGCATTGAACTCGGTCGTTTACTTGTTGGAACTTAAATATTTTGAAGGAGAAACTCGATGTCTTTTTACCGTACCTTACTTGCTGCTATTGCGACTGTGGTGATTGCGAGTCCTGTGTTTGCTGATGATACGACAAACACGATGCCAGGCACACCAGAAGCAACCCCCGCGACACAAACAGACAACAACACCATGTCATCTACTGCAACGCCTGCAACGGATACTGCCGTAGTAGCCAAAATGAATGTCAACAAGGCTTCTGTTAAAGAATTGATGAAAGTCAAAGTTGATGGCAAAAACTTAGGCGCTGCAAAAGCAAAAGCCATTGTTGCTTATCGTAAAAAGCATGGTGATTTCAAATCGCTTGATGATTTAGCCAACGTCAAAGGGTTCAAAAAAATGAAACCCGACATGATGAAAGCGCTCGAAGATCAATTAAGCACAGACTAAATGGCTGGCAGTAAAAAAGGGGGTGCTTTTGGCACCCTTTTTTGTTATTTTTGGAAAAATTTTTTGTCATCCATCACTCGCTTAAGGTTGTGATAACGTGTCATTAAAACAATCTACAATTACGCCAGTTGTTCTCTGCGGCGGTTCAGGTACGCGCTTGTGGCCGCTATCACGTACGATACATCCCAAACAATTACTCTCACTCACCAACGAAAACAGCATGCTGCAAAACACTTTGTTGCGGGTGCAGGGTTTATTGGAGAAGGCTCATCCTGTCGTCATTTGCAATCAGGAATATCGCTTTATTGTTGCAGAGCAATTACGCGATATTGGTTTTGAACAAGCCAAGATTTTTTTAGAACCAGAAGGTCGCAACACAGCACCGGCTGTGACGGTTGCTGCTTTGCATCTCATGCAAGCGAATGAAGATCCCTTGCTCATGGTGATGCCAGCGGATCATGTCATTGCAAATACCGATCAACTTGCTACAACCATACAAGCGGGTATTACCTTGGCCGAGCAAGGCTATCTTGTTACTTTTGGTGTGACGCCGACGAAACCAGAAACGGGCTATGGTTACATTTTGAAAGGCGAACCGCTTCTCGATTCGTCAGGTTATCAGGTACAACGATTTGTCGAAAAACCCTCGCTCGAAAAAGCAGAAGCTTACCTTCGTTCCGGTCAATATTTTTGGAACAGTGGCTTATTTTTATTTCGTGCCTCGGTTTTTTTGCAAGCGATGCGCGAACATGCTGCTGATATTTTGCAAGCGTGTGAACAAGCCGTGTTGGGCATGGCAGTGGATCTCGATTTTTATCGTCTCAACAATGATTTTTTAGCTTCGCGCAGTGAATCCATCGATTTTGCAGTGATGGAAAAATCAACGCATATTGCTGTCGTTCCATTGCAATCAGAGTGGAGTGATGTGGGCTCATGGGATGTGTTGTGGCAAATTAGTGAAAAAGATACCGATGGTAATGTGCTGCGTGGTCAAGTTTTTGTGGATCAAGTATCGAATTCCTATTTGCGTGCAGAAAAACGTTTGTTAGCCGTTGTTGGTTTGTCGAATATTGCGGTGATAGAAACGCCGGATGCTGTTCTTGTGGCGCATAAAGACAGTTGCCAAGATATCAAAACAATGGTCGGCCTTTTAAAAAGCAGTGCGCGTGAAGAGGCGCATATGCACGATCGTGTTTATCGTCCATGGGGTTATTATGAGGCGTTAAATAAAAGTGATCGCTATCATGTTAAACACATTGTGGTAAAACCAGGCGCAAAATTATCATTGCAAATGCATCACCGTCGTTCTGAGCATTGGGTGATTATCAAAGGAACGGCGCTCGTGACGCGAGGCGATGAGCAATTTACCTTGGCAGAAAACCAATCGATATACATACCCGCTGAAGTGAAACACCGTATCGAAAATCAGCTGTCGACACCGTTACATTTTATTGAAGTACAAACCGGTCATTATTTCGGCGAAGATGACATTATCCGTTTTGAAGATATTTATGGACGAAAAGAAGCGCTTGCGGTGGTGTCATAACACGCGCGGTTAACATTGGGGAAGTTGATGAAAGCAGTTATTAATGCCGTGTTAAGATCCGTTGCAAAACAAGTGAAAAAAAAATTTGGTTGGGCATTAGGTAATTATTTATTTGATATGATTCGCGATGTTTGTTTGCAGCGTTTGCAATTGCCCCGTCATCATATCCTCCATACCAATGTTCCGCTTGTCTTGAAGCAGCGCAGCATGCAAACAACGTCTCGTCAATCTTCACCAATCGTCGCGGTTTTTTTTGACACAGAATACATTGAGACCAGTGCCATCACGGCTTGTTCGGTGCAGACATTTTGTCCGGCAACTACACAATTTCATGTCTTCACTAGTCTCGCTAATTCGATGCGTGCGCAGCAAGTACTAAAAAAAATCCAAGCGATGATACAACGACCTTTAGCAGAACTCAGGATATTTGATGCTGAACATTATGAGGAGATGGATGCGCATTTTCATTATGCGGGTAATGTTTTTGTGCTCGGTGATTCTCTTTATAATTTAAAAACATTTGGTTATGCCATCCAATTTTATCAGCATAGAGAGCGTAATCATCTTTATTTTCATGATGGCAATTACACCGGTTTGCTTTTCCATTGGGTGCTTCAGCATGATTATTCTTGGCAGGAATTCCTCGAGCAATGCTATGCCCATTTCGTGGTGGCAGCGGGGTTGCGTGTTGATGATCTCTTGAAAATTGGCATACACATGATTGCACCCATCGTGGCGCTTACCGGGTGTTCACGTATTTTTGTCAATGCCAATAATTGCATACCACTCATTGAGCATGAGGTGGGAAAAGATAAAGTGACGATCACCAACGCTTTTTTACCGATTCCCGATTGTCGAGAGGTGATTGCTGCAAGAATTGCAGATGATACTACTTTGGTGGTCGCTCATTTTGGCATTCCAAATAATTTTAAACAAATTGCTAAATTGCTGGATGCCGTGCAATTACTTGAGCAGCAAAAACAACAGCCGGTTAAATTGCTACTCGCAGGTTATGGTGTGGCAGCGTATGTCAAAAAATTATCGAAAAATTTGCAGCGTTTTATCATCTGCGAAGACAGTCCTTCGACTGCGAGAATGCAAGCGCTGATGAAAGGTGCCGATGTGGTGGTGCAATTACGCTGGCCGATTACCGGACAAGCATCGGGTGTTGTGAGTGAAATCATTGGTATGGGATTGAAGTGTATTACGACACAAGGTTTCGTCAATGATGATTTTAAAGAGTATGTGATTGAAGTTTCTCCGGATATTTCGCCGCAACAATTGGCGCAAACCATCAGAGAACAGAGTGGAAAAATGCAGATTCCGGTGATCGAACACCGTGATCTGTTGCAGCGATTTTCATTTAGTGCGGCCAGTGATTTGGTATTCGATACAATTTGTGGACAACGCCTGCACGCGAAATCATGGGGTGAAAATGTGGATAGGAAATTAAGAATACTTTATGGCGCTTCACATCGTATTTTGCGTTATGAAGAAGTCCCGCTTTTTATTGCGGCCGGTTTTGAAGTGATACCCGTGAAAGCCCACTGGGACGTGTTTACGGTTTATGAGCCGGATGCGGATAATCCACAACATTCACTTTATCCGGACTGGCGCGACAGTTGTTCTATTCCTGCAACGATATTGCAGGAAATTCAGGCCATCGATATTTTAAAATACCAGCATCTCGATGCAAACGGTGGTCGAGTGACAGCAGCAGAAGCGGCTTTGCTCAATGAATGGATAGATATCATCTATATTCCGAATCTCTTGCCGGTGGTGCCACGCGTTCTCACCTGGTTTAAGGGACTGACCTTGTTTCGTGTTTATGGCGAAGGCAAGATCATGACTTACGATGAATGGGCATTAGCGAGTAAGGTAAAGCTCAGTGATTTGCGGCGTTACGATGCGCGGTATGCGGCCATGCTTATGCTCACGTCTTTGCGTGGACCGGAGCACAATAGCCTGCTCGGTTCTGCTGTATTTGATGTGGGTCCTTGCGTTACGCGCGAGCGCATCACAGCTAAATGGAAGGGAGAGGCCGCAAGTCGGATTTGTAACACAGCGCTATCTTACATCAGCGAAAATCCCCATTGGACTACGATGTATACCGAATTTTGCCGCGTATTTGCGGACATGCCGCTCCGTTTTTTAGGGAAAAATAATAAGGCGATAGAACCGAATAAAAGTGATGCGCGTGTCATCGGTATGGTTGCAAATGATACGGCTTACACAGAATTATTAACCGATTGCCGTTGTTTTGTGGATCCTGGCAGCAGTCCTTTTCATACGCATTACACGCCACTTGAAGCGATAGTCATGGGTATTCCCGTTATTTTTTTAGAAAGCTCAGGCATGGCTCACGAAATGTTGCGCGTCATTTCACGCGAAGATTTGTTGCACTGTGGTATGTGCAGTGATTTCACAGCGGCGCGTCATATCATGGAAAATTGTTTGGCAGATGTGGATTATGCGAAGCACTTAGCGCTGAAACAGCGCATGATTGCTGAGAAAATGTTTTTGCCAGAAACGGTGCAGCAACAAATTAATGCATTTGCAGAAGCGGCCCCTCAGTTAGTCAGTCGAGCAAGAGCTTTTACGCCACCGCTTGCTGAGCAAGAAACAGTGAGTGATATGGCATTCAGCAATGTTTTACTCGCTGCTGATGAGACAGCTGTATTAACAGATGCTGCATACACTTCAGAATTATCATTATTAATCAAAAAAATCTTAAAAATACTATTGTATCCCGCAATGAATGCAATGAAACAAATTTTGCGACGACTATTGCCCCTATCGCTAAAAATAAAATTTAAACATTGGTTATTTCAATTTTGTTATCCAGTCTCGGCTGCGATGAGTGCTGAGAAACGCTGTCTGGAATTAGAGAGAGACGTCGCGAGTGCCTTGCAGCTGATCAAACAACTGGAGGAAAATGCTAATCCAGTCGCTGAAAAAAAAGCCATGGTAACAGATGAGCGACGACGTCAAGCGATATTACCTTTGTTAAAATATGGCAGGATGAGTTTTTCCCAAGCGGGTGAAGATCTCATTATTTATTTTATTTGCCATTATTTTCTCAAAACTTCTTATGAGCAACTCACGTATGTGGATATCGGTGCCAATGATCCGGAAAATGACAACAATACTTACCTCATGTATCTTGCGCATAATAAAGGTGTCTTGATAGAACCCAATCCAGACTGTTGTGCAAAAATAAAAGCAAAACGCCCACTGGATACGGTATTAAACGTCGGTGTTGGCATCGATGAGCAAGTGGTCAGTGGCACTTATTATGCATGTGATAATCCGGGATTAAGTACGTTTTCTAAAACGCGCAGTGAGCAACTAAAAGCAAGTGGTCACGTTATTACTGAGCATCATCATATGCCGCTTGTGAGCTTCAACCAAGTTGTGGCAGAACATTTAAATGATCGCGCGCCAGATTTTGTTTCTATTGATGTTGAAGGATTAGAACTTGCTATTTTGCAAACCATACAGTGGAAAAAATATCGCCCGAAAATTTTTTGCATCGAATCTAATACGGATTTTTTCCATCCTAAAGCAAGTCATCCGATTATTAATTTTATGCGGGATAAAAATTATCTGCACATGGCAGACACCAGTATCAATATGATATTCATCAGTAAAGAATCGTATCAGAAGGTGAATGATTAGGATTGGGACATTTTTTTAGTTATCGGCTTAGCATGTTACGTGATAATTCTTAAAAAAAGCTAAAATAATGAATTAATCTAAGACGCTTTTTATTGTTGTAACACAACGCGATCACGATGCCAGTCGACAGCAAAGCCGACAAAATCATTTTGATCAAGTGTCTTTGGTATCCAAACATTTTTGCCATCAAAGAAAAGGATGACGAGTTGATCATAAGGAATGGGATCGTTGTTGCCGGCTGGTCCTGCGTTGATCACACCTTGTTTGTCACTGCCAAATTGTATGCGCCAGTAGGGAATAGAAGGGGTGTCGGGTGCGGGTTTGTAGGAAAAAACACGCAGCCATTGTTTATCATTATGCAATAACGTTTGTGTGTAATTGGGTAGCATGGGCGGAATGGTATTGATGTCATCATTTCGGCTATCTAATATTTTCACTAAAAGATAAGGCGTTTTGCTGAGTGGCAGTTGTTTGATGCCGTTGATTAAGGCCATTTGATATTGTGTGCGCAACACCAAGCGGTAGTTGTAATCTAATGCGATGATCGCAATGAAAGTCGTAAATAACACGACAAAAAATAACACGGCTTTTTTTATGCTGGGATAAGCGGGCAGGCGACTCGCTAAAAAAAACAGTAAGCTGAGATATAACAATGGTTGCCAAACTTGCTGCACCATGGGCGATTTAGTACGGGCATAAAAAATAAGGCTGGTGGATTCGACGATGACGGTTGGTAGTGAAATCGCAGCGAGCAAGACGATGATCCAGAGGATTGGCACCTTGATGCCATCTTGCATGAGTTTCTGACCAAGGACTTTAAAAAAAATAAAATAAAAAACAATAAAGCACAGGCTGCACATCAAGAAAAGAGTGGTGAGAGACCAGTCGGTCCAGGTTAAGTGTACGAAGACGGAATACGTGTAATGATAAATCAATTGTGTAACACTGACGCGCGCTTGACTGAAAAAATCCCGCCACTTTAGCGCATAAAACGCATGGCTATTACGATTAACCGTGAACCATATCATGTTGTACAAAATGAATTGCGCTGCTAAAAAGCTGCTATCTCGCGCAGTAAACCATAATCGAGTAAGGAATTTTTTTGGTGGCGCGCGAAAAAAAGCGAGTGCGACAACGGCAATGATAGCGCCCGATTGCAAGGTATAAGTACTGAGGGCAATAAAATAACATATCATCGAAAGCGCAAGATCACTGCTGTCCTTGCGTCCATTATCAAGATAACGACAATACAAAAGAATGGTGAGCTCGGTAAAACCCAAGGCAATAAGAAATTCCCAAATAATTTGTTCGTAATAAAAAGAAAAATTCCACAGCAACGTAGCCATCGCGACCGAAAAGGCAAAGGTGCGACATTGTTGTCGTCCTAGCCTATCGAGCAAGAAGAAAGTGACGAGTGCGAGAAAAGGATCAACACATTTTCTGACGAAATAGAGTCCCCAATCGGACATTTTAACGAAGGGAGAGGCGAGCAGCCACCACCACGCAGACAACGGATTGCGATCATTCATCTTCCAAAATAAATGCGTCATGCCTAAGCCATGACCGTGTTGAATGAAGCTTATCCAATTTCTATCTTCGCCCATGGGCCAGACAGCGAAACCAAAAGGTAAACCGAGTGCTTGTAATAACCTTAAGACCAGCAATGAAAAAATCCAGGTGAGCAGCAGGGTTGAGACAGCGGTGCGAACAGAAAGTGTCATGAAAACAATTCCTTACAGCTATTATTCATTAGGCTCGTAAACATGATAGCCACTTTCTTTGGTGAGTTTGTCGCGCTCTGCAATTCTAAGATCGGCATCGACCATTTCCTTGACCAGCGCTGCCCAAGAAATTTTGGGTTCCCAACCTAATTTTTCTTTTGCTTTAGTGGCATCGCCCAATAAACTGTCGACTTCCGTGGGACGGAAATAACGTGGATCAACGGCGACTATCATTTTCCCCTGTTGATCATAGCCTTTTTCTTCTATGCCTTTGCCCTTCCAAGTGATAGGGATGCCCAGTTGTTCTGCCGCTTTTTCGACGAAATCACGCACGCTGTATTGCACGCCGGTTGCGATGACAAAATCTTCAGCTTCAGTTTGTTGCAACATGAGCCATTGTGCTTCGATGTAATCTTTGGCATGACCCCAGTCACGTTTGGCATCGAGGTTGCCAAGGTATAGCGAATAATCTTGTAAACCAAGATGAATGCGCGTTAATGCGCGAGTGATTTTGCGACTGACAAAAGTTTCGCCGCGTTGCGGTGATTCGTGGTTGAAGAGTATGCCATTGCACGCATACATGCCATAAGCTTCGCGATAATTAACGGTAATCCAGTAGGCATACAATTTGGCTGCGCCATAAGGCGAACGCGGATAAAACGGGGTTTTTTCTGTTTGCGGCACTTCTTGCACCATGCCATATAATTCGGAGGTCGAGGCTTGATAGAAACGGGATTTTTTTTCGAGACCTAAAATGCGTATGGCTTCCAGCATGCGCAACGTTCCTAATGCATCGGCATTTGCTGTGTATTCTGGTTCTTCAAAAGAAACAGCGACATGACTTTGAGCAGCGAGATTATAAATTTCATCGGGTTGCGTTTGTTGGATGATGCGAATGAGACAGCTGGTATCGGTCATGTCACCATAATGTAAGTAAAAATTTTTATGGTTGGTGTGCGGATCGTGATAAAGATGATCAATACGCTGCGTATTAAAAAGGGAGGCGCGTCGTTTAATACCGTGGACGATGTAGCCGCGTTTTAACAAAAATTCTGCTAAATAAGCACCATCTTGTCCGGTAATACCGGTAATTAAAGCTGTTTTATTCATATTCGCATCCAAATTAAAGCAGAACAATTATCCACTGTCATCCCCGCGAAGGCGGGGATCCATTTCCAATATTACCTCTGGTGCTTATTGAGATGGATCCCAGCCTTCGCGGGGATGACAGCCTGCCATTACTCAAATAAAGCGCGATAATACGTGAGTTTTTTTGCTTCCTCAAGCCGGCCGTGAGGCAATGACGGTGAAGCGGGATTTTAATTTTAAAAAATGTTTTTCGAAGCCATAGTAAGAAGCACTTGCCAACAAAATAGTCAGGATGAGCGTGAGGCAAAAAACGACACACCATATCAGCAGTGAGCTTTTCGTCCAGTGCACCACGAAATGTTCTAGCATCGCTTGTACGGCGATGACATGGAAGACATAAAGACCAAACGATATTTTTCCCAGCCAACGCAAGGGTCTTAATGACAAAAGTCGGCCAAGACGTACGGAATAAAGTGCTGCATAAATGAAAAAGGCGACTGCTAAATCAGCAATCAATAAATGCCACGCACTGTTATTGATGCCGACACCGTCTGAGTTAAGCAGCATGCCTAAAAAGATGAGACCAAGACATAAGCTGAGCACGGGTCGCGGCGGTCTTTTCGGATGGAGGTAGAGATAACTGAGTAAGGCGCCAAAGACAAAAGGATCGAGTCTGCCTAACGTAAAAACCCAGACGGTGGGATAGGGAATGCCATTGCTGATTATGTAATAGCGCACGACGATACTTAAGAAGAGAACGCCTGCCAAGGTAGAAAACAGCCATTTTCTTTTTCGTGGCAGCAAAATAAAAAGTAAAAGTGGCCAGAATAAATAAAATTGTTCTTCTAATGAAATGGTCCACAAGGAGGCGATGGGCGCGATGAGGGAATTGACAAAATAAGCATAAGAAAAATTGCCAAGAAAAAGTGAGTAAGGCAGTAAATGTTGTTTCGCACTGAGCGTATAAAGTTCAGTATTTAATTCGGGTAAAAAATGCGATTGAGGTAAGATGAAAAATACTAACAACAGCATTCCATAATACAAAGGCCAGATGCGCAGTGATCGTCGAATAAAAAATTGTTTGACAGACAATGTGCCGGTTTGCTGGTGTTCCATGATGAGCAGAGAAGTTAATAAAAAAGAACTCAAGCACAAAAAAATATCAACGCCTATCCAGCCAAAATTTTGCAATTTTTCGGTTATCCAGTGTGGCAGTGAGGCGGTGGCAAAGAAGTCGAGCGGGCTTTGGATGCGCGTATAGTGATGCAAAAACACGAGAAAAAAGGCAAGAAAACGCAGGCCATCGAGTTGGGGAAGATAAAATTTTGCAGGTGTTGTCATGATGTCCTGTGCTAATGGTGATCCTTGCCAGGGTCGTTATCATATAGCACTCAGGGGAAATTTGAAACGAGAGGCTTTTTAGGTATACTGGCCGGCATTTAGAAGGAGAAAAAATGAAAGGCATCATACTCGCTGGCGGAAAAGGAACACGGCTTTATCCACTCACCAAAGCAACCAACAAGCATTTGTTACCAGTGGGTAAAGAACCCATGATTTATCACCTGCTACGTCAAATGCAAGCGGCTGATATCACCGATATTTTAGTGATCACGAGCACAGAACACATGGGTGATGTGGTCAATTGCTTAGGCAGTGGCGCGGAGTTTGGTTGCTCATTGACCTACCGCGTGCAAGAAACAGCCGGCGGCATTGCACATGCCTTAGCATTAGCAGAAGGATTTGCGCGCGATGAAAAAATATGTGTGGCCTTAGGTGATAATATTTTTGAATACAGTATTGCAGTTTATGTGAAGCGTTTTCAGCAGCAAGCGCAAGGGGCACGGGTGTTGCTCAAAGATGTCGGTGATCCAGAACGTTATGGTGTGGCGGCGCTCGATGAACATCAGGTCGTTGAGATACAAGAAAAACCAGCTGTGCCAAAATCTTCTTACGCGGTTCTCGGTCTTTATTTTTATGATGAGCAAGTGTTCGATATTATTCGCGGCATTAAACCTTCAGCACGTGGTGAATTAGAAATTACCTCGGTCAATAATGCATATATTTTGCGTGGTCAATTGCAATACGATATTTGCCAAGGTCGTTGGACAGATGCTGGGACGCTTGATTCACTGGCAGAAGCGAATCGCATTTTATTTAGCAATCAAAACGAATTACTTGAATTTGATGAGGCGGCAGCGGTTGCATAATTCTTCATACCTTCCAAAAAAAATAATGGTAACCGGTGGTGCTGGTTTCATCGGCAGCAATTATATTCGTTATTTGCTGGCAGCAGATACCACCGTTTCCATCGTCAACGTCGATAGTCTGACTTATGCGGGTTCACTCGATAATCTCAGTGCATTGCCGGATGACACGCGACATCATTTCATTCAAGGTGATATTTGCGATCGTCTTCTGTTAGATAAGCTTTTGCGACAATATCACATTGACACCATTGTGCATTTTGCAGCAGAGAGTCATGTCGATCGTTCCATCACCGGTCCTGCAAGTTTCATCCAAACTAATTTACTTGGCACATTCACGTTGCTTGAAGCAGCAAAACAATATTGGTTAGTCGAAAAAAAATATGGGCGTGCCCACTGTCGTTTTCACCATGTTTCCACCGATGAAGTGTATGGCAGCTTAACAGCCACGGATCCACCTTTTACTGAAACCACAGCATATGCACCGAATTCGCCATATTCTGCGAGCAAAGCGGGTTCAGATCATTTAGTGCGCGCTTATTTTGCGACTTATCATCTGCCGATAACCATCACCAATTGTTCCAATAATTTTGGTCCTTACCAACACAGTGAAAAATTAATTCCCACCGTCATTCGTGCGTGCTTCGCTGGACAAGCCATTCCGATTTATGGCGATGGACGTAATATTCGTGATTGGTTGTATGTGACCGATCATTGTGCTGCCATCGAGCGTGTGTTGCGTCAGGGCACTATTGGCGAAAGTTATAATATTGGCGGTGAAAATGAAGTGACGAATATTGCCTTGGTTGAAAAAATTTGTGCTGTCATGGATGCACAACAACCAGCACAGGCACCGCACAAAAATTTGATAACGTATGTCACCGATAGACCAGGACATGATTGGCGTTATGCGATTGATAGCAGCAAATTAAAAACCGCAGGCTTGTGGCAAGCGCCCAGTCCATTTGATGTTGCATTGCAAAAAACCATAGCGTTTTACTGCCATGATTGATGCCACTGCAAAATTACATACGCACGCTTTAGTTGAACCTGGCGCAACAATAGGTCGCGACACGCGGGTTTGGGCGTTTGCGCATATACTGCGAGGCGCAGTCGTTGGTGCTGATTGCAATATTTGTGATCATACTTTTATTGAGCAGGGTGTGGTCTTGGGTGATAGAGTGACGGTGAAATCGGGTGTGTATTTGTGGCGTGGTGTGCATGTTGCAGATGATGTGTTCATTGGTCCAGCGGTTGCATTCACAAATGATAAACGTCCGCGCAGTCGGCAATATTTGACCGATTATCCGCAAACAAAATTATTACAAGGTTGCAGCATCGGTGCGAATGCCACCTTGCTACCAGGCATTACCATTGGCGCATGGGCCATGGTGGGCGCAGGTGCTGTGGTGAGCCGCGATGTGCCGGCACATGGTTTGGTGTTTGGTAATCCGGCGCGGTTACAAGGTTTTGTTTGCTATTGCGGTGCGCGGTATGCGGATTTGTCGCAGCAAGCTAATTGTGGCTGTGAATTGTCATTGAGTAACAATGATGCCTATTGAACATTGCAAATTAATGTCATTACCCTTCATTCCCGATGAGCGCGGTTCGCTGAGTTTTATTGAAGGTAAGCGACATATTCCGTTTGAGGTGAAACGATTATTTTATCTTTACGATGTACCATCCGGTCAATCACGTGGCGCGCATGCGCATAAAACGCTTGAGCAATTTATTCTTTGTTTGAATGGTGAGTTTGAAGTTGAAGTAGATGATGGTAAAAATAAACAACGTTTCCATTTATCCAAACCCAGTCAAGGTTTATATCTGCCACCATTAATTTGGACAGCTGTCGAACAATTTCGTCCGCAATCGATATGCTTGGTGTTGGCTTCTGATCACTACGATGAAGCCGATTATTATCGACACTATCCGGATTTTTTGCGGGCAGCGCAGTAGAGTGCGTAAAATAAATCTTGATGTCACTTCGTTCCGTCAAGGTTTCTCGATTACTATTTTTTCTACGCGATCTAATAATATTTTCGTAGATGTAAATAAATCACGTAATATCTGCTCATCAATCTCCAGTGAACCTTCATATTCAGCAACATTGCGTAAATCATGGCATTTAGCTAATACTCGCCATACTTCAGGGCCGACACCGACGGTATGCGGCAAAGTTTGAAAAACAATGTATCGATTATCGGGTCGATATCCGTGCCGACGAAGAGCCGCTAAAGCGAATGAATGTGCAGCATTGTATGCTAGAAGAAAACGACTTTCTAATTCAAGTGCTACATTACTCGCATCTTTTAAACTTGTTTTGCCAGATTTCAGTAAACCATTAAATTCATTTTGTTCGAATGATTCAACTTTTAATTGATTTGTTTTTACCAGATTATCTAAGTTGGGTAAGCTCATTTTCTGTTCCTATAAGAAATATTTTAGGTTGTTTCAGTATTTTCATTACAAAATGATTACTTTCATCAATTTTTCGCGACCATTCTAATGCTGAATAAAAAGTTGGATTAATTTTTCGGTTTAATTGTGTTTCGGATTTTTCTAATAGCTGAAACACATCTGCATAGGTTAGATTTTTTCCAATAATCATTAAATCAATATCGCTGCTAGCCGTATCTTCTTGTTTGGCTATGGAGCCATAAATGAAAGAAATACGGATTTTTTTTTCAATGGGTTTAAGTGCCTTCTTCAATACATCTGCCAATCCAAATGTCTTCAGCACAATACTTCGTAATTCTCCGAAAAATGGTGTGGCTCGATTAGCTTGATAGCGTTTCTGATTGCCAACTTGTTTTACTGTTATTAAGCCTGCGGCAGTTAAACTTTCCAATTCTCGCTGTGTTGCACCGGTGCCAGAATCAGTCAATCTAATAATCTCATTAGTATGAAAATTTGTATCCGGCTGACTATATAGCAGCCCTAGCACGCGTTGACGTACCTTAGAGAATAAAGCATCTGAGATATTGCCTTTCTTCTGCACCATATGGGTATGATAATACCCAATTTGGGTATTATCAAGTTTGGACTGTGATTTTTTTGAATTGAGCGAAAATACCTACGCCATACATTCCCGCAACGCCACCACCACCCTCTTTGCATCGTCGAGATTTAAGTGTGGTCCGATGGGGAGACTGAGGACTTCGTTGTGTAAGCGTTCGCTGATGGGTAGTGACCAGTGTTGACATAGTTTTTTGTAGGCTTGTTGTTGATGCGGTGGCACGGGGTAGTGTATGAGCGTGCTGATACCGCGTTTGGTTAAATTAGTTTGCAAAGTGTTGCGCTCTGTTGCGCGAATAACATAAAGATGCCACACGGTTTCTGCTGTCGGGATTACGGTTGGACAAATGATGGCTGGTAATGATTTTAATTCTTGATTGTAATAGTCGGCGATGATGTTGCGTCGCTGATTCCATACATCGAGGTATTTTAATTTGACACGTAATGCGGCCGCTTGACATTCATCGAGACGCGAGTTAGTGCCGAGTTCTTCATTGTAATATTTTACTGTCGATCCGTAATTGCGTAACAACTTTACCCGTGTGGCTAAATTGGCATCATCCGTGGTGATGGCACCGGCATCACCAAAGGCACCCAGATTTTTGCCGGGATAAAAACTAAAACCAGCGGCATCGCCAAGTGATCCCACGCGTTTGCCACGATAACGCGCACCATGCGCTTGAGCTGCATCTTCAATGACTTTGATGCCATGATTTGCTGCGAGCGCTAAAATGGGCTGCATATCTGCTGCTTGACCATACAAATGCACCACCATGATGGCTTTGGTTCGTGGGGTGATTGCAGCGGCAAGACGGGTCACATCTAAATTGTAAGTCTGCATATCCGGTTCAACGGGCACAATGATTGCACCCACATGCGTGATGGCGAGCCATGTTGCAATATACGTATTCGATGGCACGATTACTTCATCACCCGGACCAATATCATAAGCGCGCAATATCAGCTCCAATGCTTGCAAACCATTTGCGACGCCAATGGCATAAGCGCTGCCGCAATATGCAGCAAATTCATCTTCGAAGGCACTTAATTCCTGACCGAGTAAATACCAACCGGAATACATCACGCGTTGATATGCTTGATCGAGTTCTGCTTGTAACTCGAGGTAAGTTGCGCGCAAATCTAAAAAGGTAACCACTTTTGTGCTCATGATTTTTTTCCTAAAATTTGATGATTGCCGCATAGTCGCAACATCATTCATACCCCTATTATCGTTGTTTTAATGGAATCCGTTTCAGCTAAATGGCGGCCTAATTGTTGTGATGGCCGTTCAATATAGCGGTGTAAAACAAAAGCGATGGTGAGTGCGAGTGTGGTTGTGAGCAATAAAGCGAGACTGGCATTGCATCCTTGATCGAGAAGGATGCGCAGTAAGACATAACCCGTGATGCCATGTATCACGTAAAGTGGGTAGCTGATATTTGCCAGGAAATTGAATAGACGATTACCGCGAAACAAGGCTTGATAATGAAACGCAAAAGCAAAAGTGCTGAGTGCAGCAGCATAACTGATTTCTTGCTGCGCGATATTTTCAAAGGCAATTCCAGATGGTTTGAGTGTGAATATAAAAAAGAGCAGCAAGATGAGGAGTGCCGCAGTCATAGGGTGTATGAGTTTACGAAAAGCATAATGAAAGATAACGCCGATAAACATGAAAATAAGCGTGTGTGCAACAAAAAAATAACCGTATTGTAGATGGGATAGCGCATAAGTATCACTGACTGTTGTGGCGAGTGAAGAGGTAACGAGGAGTGCGCTGCCGACAAGTAACAACGGAATAAAAAATATTTTTAGACTACCGTTACGTAATAAACGCGCAGCAAAAATGGCGATGATGTAAAATTTAATTTCCATTTCGAGTGTCCATACGATGCCATCGATACTTTTAGAATGTAATAAATCACGTAAACCCGGTATATAGTGAATAAAAATTTGCATCGCATGGTAGGGGAAAGGTTTGTCAAAGTAAATACCAGATAAAAAAATGGCAACAATGGTCAACGTAAATCCAGCGAGATAAGTTGGAACAATACGAAAAAAGCGATTGATGATAAATGTTTTAATATCATGTCGTAACAAAGAAAATGGAATGACAAAACCGCTGATTAAAAAAAACAAAGCGACACCATAGGCGCCCCAATTAAAAAAAATAAAATGATGCAATAGCGTGACGTAAGTCGGTGTGCTGGTGGTCTCAGCGGCAAGTAAGGGTGCATTGATGAAGTCTGCGGTGCTAGCACGTGCCAACCAAAATACGCCAAAATAATGGCTGATTAACACCGAGAGTGCAGCAACACCGCGTAACGTGTTCGCAAAAAGAACCCGTCCTTTGTGTTCGCTCAACATGCGCGTTTCCATTCTAATTAAAATTTATTTGTGACATCACCACGCTGTGTGGTCGCGATTTGGTATTTTCAAATGCACGCCAAACATAAGAACCGATGATGCCTAAACCCATGGAATTTAATGCAGCGAAAAAGCCGATGATAATGATGGTGCCTGTATAACCAGGGACTGTAATCGTGCCCAACATTTTTCCGATGAGAACAATGAACGCGGATAACACCGAGAGCATAATGCCGCTGACACCGATGACATACAACAATTTAATCGGCAAATCGGAAAAAGCAAAGGCAGAATCCATGGCGTATTTGATGCGCTTCGCTAAATTCCAGGCGCTTTTGCCGTGTTGTCGTTGCAAGCGTTGATACCCTATCATTTTGCGTTTAAATCCCAGCCAAAATGCAAGGCCAATGAGTGAGCTATTTAGTTCATTCAATAACAATAATTGATTTCTAAATGGTAAATTACAGCCAAAAATATCAATGCCACCGGGCGGCATTTCTTTGAGAATAATTTTTTTATAAAAATACCAATAGGTTTTGGCGAGCAGACGTTGTAGCGGCGGATCTTGACGACCTTGACGTTTACCAAAGACCACATCAATGGGTTCACTTTGCAAGCAATGAAAAAATTCGACGATCAATGTGGGTGGTTCTTGTAAATCGGCTGCCATCACGGCAAATAAATTGCCGGTGGCGGCTTCTAATCCAGCGCGTATGGCGGCATAAGAACCAAAATTGCGTGATAACAAAAGTAATTTGGCGGAAAAAGAAACCTGCTGCAAACCTTCTTTGATGAGGGCATATGATTGATCGGGACTACCATCGACCACAAACACGACTTCCAATTGGTGATTTAACGTGCCGTGCATTTTTTCTAAAACCACTAAAAGTGCGGGAATAGAAGCTTCATTTTGGTAGACGGGAATAATTAATGAATACATCGCGCATATCCTTTTCTTTACTTTGTGGAATCGCTTACGCTTTCACGAGCAATAAGACACCCGACACAATCAACAATAACGCCATGCCATGTTGTAATCCAAACGGTTCATTCCATAAATAATGGGCAATTAACGCAACGGCCACATAACTTAAAGAGACGCAGGGAAAAGCCACCGAAACGGGTAATTGTTTGAGTGAATAAATATAAAAGAGAGCCGATGTGAAATAACAAGATAAGCCAATGAGGATATAAGGGTGAAATAGCGGTAACCCAGGCGCTCCTGCTGTATTGAGCGAGCCGGCTTTGATGGCAATTTGTCCAGCGATACCAATTAAAATGGCAATAAATAAGGAAAGGTAATAAGTCATCGATCCGCTCCAGCTATTTTTAGGGCGCGGCAAGTCTAACAAAAAACAGTTGTCATTGCGAGCAAAGCGAAGCAATCCAGTCGCGGTGCTGGATTGCTTCACTCTGCTCGCTGACAACGGTTGCTCACATTGACGTGAATGCCCTCATTATTTCGTGAATTATCATGCCAATTTCATTATCCTAACCACCTTTGAGCAAAGAAGTGACCTTGATACGATGCGATATAACTCAGCATTACAGACTATTTTCTCCCCCGTGACAGCCTTGTTAGGCATATGGCTTGCTTACTTAGCCTTGCTTGGTTTGCTGCAATATTTAAACTTACCGTTTGGCTTTGCTGTCTGGCCTATGGGTGAGGATCGTACTTGGTTAGGTTTTATGCTGGATGCACCCGGCGTTAAAATGGTGCGTGTTTTTTGGGAACAAGATGGGCGCAATCCCTTATCAGCGTGGTGGTGGTTAATGACATCGCCGTTGATTAAACATGTCGACGTGGGATTGTATGCCATACGTAAATGTGTTGATCCACTCCTTGCAATCATCACGTTTTTATTGCTAGACCGTTTGGGAAGAGAGCGCTATCGCACTTTTGCATTTTGTGTCGCACTCACGGTGCTCATGTGGAATTTTTCTGCTTACTATGAACAAATACTGTGGGATTTTCTGCTTGCGCTTGGTTTTGCACTCGCAGCTGTTTTGTTTTATTGTCGCTTTCTCGATAATGCAAGACGCACGCCTTACGATTTTGCACTTGCTTTATTTTGTTATTTAATTGCAATTGCAACTTACACATTGCAAGCCGGTGTCATCATCGCCATCACTTTATTAGCATTTTTTCGCAGCAAGCAATCACGGTGGCAGGCAGTGATGGATGTGGCTTTTTTTGCCGCGTTTTTACTGACCTATTGTTGCATTTGGTATACCGTAAATGGCCACGGTGGTGCTTTTTATCACTTTAGTTGGGCGCTTTGGTTAAGACAACTCCTGGTTAGCATCAGTGCTTTGTTATTTCATCCGTATTTATCAATGTTGTGGCAACAATTGTTTGCTGATGCGACAGTAACGACGCTCATTGTCGCAGCGCTTGCTGCCTGCATCACATTCGCCGCACTGTTGTTTTGCTCACCGGTGAAACGTTGGCAGACGAGTGCTGCATGGCCGCAAGGATTTGTTGTTGTGTTGCTGATTGCGATCGCAACACCGATAGTCGCACTCGAATCACTCAGCATGACCTGGCCTGCTGGATCGCGATCGGTGATGATACAACAAGTTTTCCAACCATTATTGTATGTCAGTCTGTTGTTTGCGATCGCGCAGTGTTTGCCGCTGAGAGCAGTTTTGCAGCGCAATACGGCGGTTTTTTTAGTGGTTTTGTTAAATGTGTTGGTCGCGATGATGAATCTGGATTACAACCATCGCTTGGTGTTGCGCACGCAATATCAAAAAACATTAGCCCGTGGTTTGCAAATACTCATGCCACCATCAAGAACATCAGTGATTTATCTCGTCAAATTAAGTGATGTCAACAATCGTGATCTCAATACTTATCCACCGACGGTGTTGCGCTATGGTCAAACAATGTTGCAGCGTTCTGATGTGATGCTGCGCGTACTAACCACAGATAGACTACCGCATCCCTCACTTGCGCCATTTTGGACAGTGGGTTTTGCAGTCGATGCGAGCGGTGTGCGCAATGCGATGCCCATCGATTTTCATGCGGCAAAGCAACAGCAACATCCGCTCATGTCACCTTATCGTGACGTGCGCATAGTGTTTTTCGACGGCAAAAAAGTGTGGCTGCCAGACAAGGTAGATAAAGCTGATTTTACGGGGTTGGCGGTTGCTTGGGAGCGCAGCACGCCGATTTATCAAAATGGTCAGGTGTATTAATGAAGAATGTTTAGCTAACGCTCGCAATGACGGCTGCTGCTCTCATGACAGAGTTCAGTGATACTCTCAATGTTAGATATTCCCTGATGCAACGAGACGACGATATGAACAACCTTCAGATTCTTCATCAGCCATCAGTGTGGCGCCATCATCTGGCATAATTAACGCTTCTGCTGTTGCTGGCAAGGGTGGAAATAAAGGTGGCATGACATGCGTTGTGAGAAATTTTTCTTCCCACAGCAAGTGTAACAAATTGAGATAATAGGCTTTGATAAAATCACTATCGGGTAAATTTTCTACGCACTGCAAAAGATTTTTCTCGGTGATGATTTCTTTATACATTCGAGCGTAGCTTTCGCAAAGTGTCGGCTGTATCCGACTTAATTCGGCGAGCACCGCCAATTGGCGAAAATGTAACATTAAACACTTGGCATCATTGTCAGCTGTTTTTTCTGCTCGCAATAAGTATTCTAGCGTTTTTGCGTAAGCATCATTGGCTATTTTTACAATTGTTTGATTCTCATGCGGTGTGTTTTCATGTTGATAGGCACAATAAAATGTAATAGATGTATGAGCAAAATTCTCGTAGAGCAATGCAACATTTTCTGTTGTAAAAATTAAATTCGATAAAATGGTGATTTGATTGGCATGCAAGTTTAAGAGCTTGTCACGATGTTCAACAGTTATTTCAGCTTGCAGAAAATAATGGATAGCATTTGCATAAGCATCGTGCGCTGCCTTTAAAATAGTGTGATTTTCAGGTAGCGAGCTGTCACGTCGATAAGTTTGATAGTATGCGCTAAATTTATCAGCGGATTCCTGATATAACGCGGCGGATATGTATGCCAAATCAGGACGGCTTACAAGCGTTGCTAGTGATTTTATTTTTTTATGGGATTCATTTAATTCTTTCAGTGCTTGCAGTTTCTGTGGCTGCCATTTTTGCGAGGCAGTTAATTTTCTATGAATTTGGTCAATATTAGGCTTTTTTCCGCTGCGTTGCATGATGCTACCTCGTCTTTAGTTTATCTATTTTCATTGTGCTAGAACCGGCGGTATCATAGCTCACTATGCATGCTTCCTCAATGTATGTGCGGCAATTGATCGTCAATCATCCTTTTAATTAATAATAGATTGATATAAATAGAAAAATTACTCACCCTGCATTTTACCGTGGTTATAGGTTATAATTTGCACGGCTAGTAACTTTAAAAATGAAAAAAAGAAATGAGGAGATAATAGATGTTACGCGGTAGACAAGAATATGAAGTGACTGTATTTCAAGCGGTGAAAGCGAATAATATTGAGCTCCTGCAAGAATATTTAGAGAAAGGTGTGTCTCCTGATGGGTATGTTGATGTCAATAAAAATACCGCATTACATCTAGCAGTCATCAATAATAAGCCTGATTTGGTTGCCCTACTACTTAAACATGGCGCTAATCCCACTAAGGAAAATAAAGACAAAAAAATCGCACTTGCATTGGCAGTTGATGCGCACTTACGGAATTGCATTTTAGTATTTGCTCGACATAATGAGAGTAAAGACTATAAAGCTGTAAGTTCAGCGCTTGGAGAATTATTGCTTGATGTTATTGATGACACAGAAGGGCGTTACGAAAAATACGATGATGTTCTCTCTCTTTTAAAAGGCCATGCACACCTGACGTGGCGCTTCTTGCCAACAAAAAATAGAGCGTTGCATATGGCAGTTGTCATCAATTCACCCGCCATCATTAGGCTATTGATTCAATATGGGAGTGCTAAGCATTCCCTTAATCAGGACGGTGAGACGGCCATCTTATTAGCAGCGAAGTTAAGATATTGGGATTGTGTGATAGCAATTGCGGATCAAAATCCGCGGATTTCTGAGACAGCGCAATACGGTGAGGTATTGATTCTAGCAGCGCATGCTAATCGATCTGATGTGGTTGAATTGCTACTTAAAGTGGGCGCAAATCCAAATAATGAAATGGCAGCAACAGCTGTGTTTAAAGTAAATAAAGATTTAGCGATTAAGAATTTCGCTCAGCATGAAGCAGCAGCGGCTAGTAATTCAAGAATGATTGCATTATTGAAGCTAAAAGGCGCTGATTTCACCCTTGAAAACGCTGCTCAACAAACGCCGGTTGCTATTTCCTCAGAACGAAATGATAAGGATAGCCTTGAGTTTTCTCATTCTCCGAAAGATCTATCGACAAAAAATGCTAAATTAATTTTGTATATACTTTTAGTTGCTCAGCAAAGTGGTGATCAAGAATGTCTTTTTACTTTGTTACCAATCGAAATATTGAAGATACTGTTGCCATTTGCATTTAATGACTTTAGCAAAGAATTTTCTGAAATAGATAAGGTACACAACCAATTATTTATTCACTCTATCTTAGCGCTACATCAGCATGTTAGTAGTAATTGGAAACGATTATTCTCGTTTACCATGGTGTCTAAAATACGTGAATTGGTCGATAAATTACACCTCATAGCGACACATAAAGAAGACAAGTTAAACGTGCGAGTTGGCAAGGCGCAACAGGCGATTGCCTCCTATTTCGATGAAAATTGGCAGAATCCACCAGCACTCGAACAGGCGAAACTCTTCGTTAAATTTCATTTATTGCAACGTGAAGGTTTGCATGACTTGGCGTACCTGCGTGCAGTCAAAAAATTCTGTAAATGTGTTGACGAAGAGGAAAGCAATGAAGTAACAACGTCTTCTTCAGAAAAACCTTCTAAACGACAAGCATTATTAGTTGAATCATTAAAGGGTATCGTTGCATCGAAAATGAGTATGGAGGAAGGCGCTCAGTTGGCAAGTAAAGTGATTATTACTTTTTTAGAAAATTATTTTCAGGATTGTTCAACAGTGTGTGATAAATTAGCAGAATTTCATTTGCTACCGGCGGAGTTGATCGCAAGATATCACTACAGCAATTCTGTGCTGAAATTTATTGCGCACATAGAAAAAAATAAACAATCCTGGCCTCCATTGCAGCAATTTAACCTCTGCAGAAAAGGAATATCGCCGATGGAAGATTTGTGCGAGGAATTAAAAAATACTATTGTGCTGGATGATGCATCATTAGACGTAACAATAAAATTGCTGCAATTTAGCATAGCAGCATTTTTAGAACTACATGGAAAAAGTTCTGGAATAACGCCGTTATTCCAACAATTTGATTTGCTGCCATCGATAATTAGCACGCAAACGATGCGATGTGGTAGTTAAGACAGACTACATTGGCGAAAAATTACCAACTACCGTAATGAAATACGAATTTTCATGCGTTTAATTTTTTGTATGGCGTGGAATATATCAAAAAGAGATTTACTGGTTGGATTGCCTTTTGGGCTTAGCATGCGCATTAAGCTTTTAGGATCTTTTTCTACCATCGATGATAATATTTCAAATGAAATTGTCGCATTAATATAATCTCGCAGTATCGCTTTGCCTACGTTTACATCGCCAGTTAGTAACTCGTTAATTGCCTCAGCAAGCATGGCATTGCAAAATGCTTTATCTCTTCTGGCACGCGTCATCACTGTTGATTTGAACTCTTTTGTTAATGGCATGATCTTATCCTCTCATTATTTTCTTGCTTTATAGGCGGCCCATCTTTCTTTTGCAGTCGTAATATCTTTAGATTGCTGCTTCTTTGTTCCGCCAGCAAGCAAAATGATTAGTTCGCTTCCATCTTTTCCAAAGTAAATACGGTATCCAGGACCAAAATCAATTTTATATTCTAATATGCCTGCGCCAAGACTTTTTACATTCGAAATATTACCCTGTTCTAGCCTATAAAGAGCCGTCGTGATCTTTGCAGCTGCCATATTGTTTAAACTTGCAAACCACTTTTCAAATGGTGAGCTGCCTGCTGCATCTATGTATTCCCTAATTTTCATCATAAAGTTAACGGTAACCTATAAGTTACTAATAAGCAAGTAATGGCTTCTATATTTCAGTCTACGCCCGCTTAATCACTTGATAAAAAGCTTCCCCATGCGGTGACACAGTTGTTTCCGCATTTTCTTCTAGCAGCACAATGTCAGCAGTTAATATATCGCTTAGAATTTTTTTATCATCAGCCGCGACAAGAAATTGTTTTTCTTTTTTGGGATAGGTAAAAACTCTTTTATCTAATTTGAGATAACGGTAAAAACTAATTTTGTCCATCGTTTTACTTTCGATAAATGCCTCAATCAATAGCGAACAAAAGCTGCCGCCTATCATCGCCATGTGTAGCGGTTTTTTTGGTGGTGTAGGAATAAAGATTAATTTTGGGACGGCATAATTTTTTTGCGGGCGCAGTAAATTCAGTAAGCTAATCACATCACTATCACTGCCTTTTGGTTCATGGCTAATGTGGTAATGAAATTGCAGTGCCTTTAAGTTGACATGTGCTTGCTGATTCAGTGTATTGGTAATGGCATTCGCTGTAATGCTTGCACCCAATTTGTTCCAATGTATGCCGCCTTTGGGGAAAAGTGCTAGGGAATAGTATTGATGTGCTTTTTGCAGCAGCAATGAGCCATTGATGTAGGGAACATGACGTTCATCTAATAATTGCGCCAAGCGCAATACCTGAGGACTGATACCGTTGGTTTGACAATGATAACGATCAGGTATGGACTGACGTTGATATTCTGCTTTTGACGGTGTCATCACATAAACAAACATTTTATGTTGATGACGAAAAAAATCGTTCATCATTTTTAATTTATCCGCCCAAGCACGCAGCATAATCTCCTGACTGTTTGGTTGACAGTAAGCGCGTATGTAAGAATAAACAAATAATTGTTTATTTTTGCCAACGATGAGCTGACCATTTTCTGCGTAAGATTTTTTAAAAAGTGAATAATACACTTGGTTGTTAAGCCGAATAAACAAACTGCGCAGCGGTAAATGGCTGCTTAGCCATGTTTCCACACGTTGCTGACTACGATGGGTAGAGAAATTTTTGTAGTCGAAAGGTATTTCTTTTTCTGCTGTGGTAACCCCTGCTAAACGATAATCAGCGCGTAATATTTTTGGCACAGCATGTTCGCCGCAAACAATCGCTACTAAACCAAATAAACCAGGCAGTAAACAAAGGATAATGATAATCCAAATTAAATTATGGCGAAAAAAAATCGGAAATAAAAAAACGTAATTTAAATAATGTAACAAGCTGCTCGCCACCTTGCCACGACCACGGTAAACATCCACCAAGTAAGTAATTTTTTCAAAGACGATAAATGAAATACCGATCGGTAATAAAATATCGAGTAGCGGATAGGTAGCGTGGGTAAACCATGGCAAAAGTGCGCTGAGGAAAAAATGTCTGTATTTGTAATAAAAAAGCAGGAAAAGATTTAACACAATGCCAAGAATGAGATAACGTTTGGCAAGTACAGTTTCCTTACCATGATGTGCGATGCGTTGACACAAAACATAGTCGATGAGAGCGGATAGAATGGCGATGAAACTGAATAGGGGTTCTCCCCAAAAATAAAAAAGCAACGAACCGAGCAGTAAAAAATAATTGCGGTAATGACGGCCACTTAACAAAAATAAGAGGAAAAATGCTGGAAAAAAAATAAAAAGAAAAAGCGGTGATGAAAATAACATGTGCTCACACTTTACGTGCTGGCACACCGACATAGGTGCCGGGTTCGGTAATGGATGCGATGACGAGGGCGCCTGCACCAATGATGACGTTGTCGCATAGGCTCACATTGTCGATGAGCGTGGCATTGGCGCCAAGCATGACAAAATCGCCGATACGGCATTTGCCAGCAACGGTTGCATTGATGGAAATATGGCAATGTTTGCCAACGATAACATCGTGTTCGATGAGGCAGTGCGTATTCAGTATGGTGTTTTCCGCAATACTGACATTCGGTCCAAGGTGAACGCCATGACCCACAAACACACCGTCTGCAATATTTTTTAGCTGTGATGAAACGTAAGCATCGCGTGCGATCAGTGGTGGCAATTTGACATTATTTTTTTGCAGTGCAGTAAAAAGTGTTGCACGCAATTGATTATCACCGAGTGCCACTATGGAGGAAGCGTGTAAAGGTGATGCTGCACTTTTAACAACAGGAAAACCAAATAGTGTTTCGTGTTCACGTGCCATGGCATCGACAAACAACAGTTCATTTACACCATTAAACAAAGCCACATCTGCCACACTGCGCGCATGACCACCACAACCGTGTATGATTAGCGTTTGTTGGTTGTTCACGTTACTCATGACTGTGCTGCCACCTGATCAAGTAATTGTATGTATTCTTGTGCTACCGTTTCCCAGCTGCGTTGCTGCAATTGTTGATAGAGCGCAAGCTGCAAATCATAAAGCGCCGCACGATTATTTACCGCCCACACCATTTTGTTGGCCATATCGTGGATGTCAGCAGGATCAAACAACATGACTTCTTGCAAAACATTGTCGGTAATTTCTGTTGTGACCACCGGAATGCGACTCATGAGTGAAGGTGTGCCAACGGAATAAGCTTCAGCAAAAGTAAATGGAAAACCGCCTTCAAATAAACTGGGATTGATGGCGCAGACCGCACGTTGATTGAGCGCCGCTAATACTTGAGCGGGCACATTAGGCAAAGCAATAATGTCATATTGCAACCGTTTGCTGAGGATATAATCGTTTAGCACCGAGTCGGCATAAAGATCAGCCGTCACTATCAATTTGACATTTAAAAAGCGCTCTCGCAGCGCTATTTCATAGGCTTTTATTAAGTTAAAGAAATTTTTGTAAGGTCGAATTTGTGAAGAATAAAAAAGATAACGCATGTCATCTAAATGATAGTCGCGCAAATAGGCATGTTGTTGTAACGCACTCATTTGATAGCGTCGCAATAAAATGAGTGCCATCTCATGTGTGGTGCACGTTGTCTCTAGCGTATCTTCTTGCTGTAAATGATGACGCATATCAGTCACGCCATGCGCAATCACTGAAACATTTTCTGGTTCAATGTAAAAGGCTTCAACCAAATGTTTTTGTTTGACATAGTCACTGTAACAAATGAAATGATCAGCGGCCGCAATCGTTTGGGTAATACTGTGATAAGTGAGATGGTAATAATCGTGAAGATCAAGAAATTGCGACGGAAAATCGACGAAAACTACATCGGGTGCTGCCACCACTTTTTTAGCGCGGAGAGCATGAATTTCTGGCCAAAATAAACTTGGCACATACCACACTTTAATGTCTGTTCGTTTATTTAACTGCGTAATGAGTTGATACACTTCTTGTGTGCGTAATGCTTGATAAGCCTCATGCGCAATGGAATAATTTTTTAATCCTGCGAGTGGTTTATTGATAAAGGCAATAACAAAATCTGGTAACAGCGCCTGACTTTTTTTCAGCAGCAAAGACAGCGCGCGCATGCCATACCAAGCGCCTAAACCCATCAAGGCGAGCAATAATAGTGGTGATAAGAGGAGCGTGAGTAACAAACCTAACAAGCCTATGCTGATAAAAAGGAAAGGTGATGATAAAGATAACCAGCGGAAAAAGGTGCGTATCGCCTGCGTTTTGCCATATTGCGCTGCATAATGAAGACGTTTGATCAGGTGACGATTGTGACTAAAGCGCGGATTTTCTCGCGATTTCGTTGGGATGAAATATTGCAACGCACGTTTAATGCGCAGCAAAAAAGGAATGCCGGTTGTTGTCACCAACTCAATTTTATCCAGCGCAATATTTTCATCATGTAAAAATTCCAAAATCATTTCTTTATGCCAAGCCGGTGTTGCAATCACCACTTGCGCTGTTTCGCGTTGCAATATGCCATGCAACATAAATGCCATCAAACGACCTAAGCCTTGATTTTTGATGGGCTGATCGGGGCCGAAGGCAAGGAAAATACCAATGGTTTTAGCGGAATTTGTCATAATTTGTCTCGCAGCAACTGCCAATAGGCCGGTGCGAGTTGCTGATAAGTAAATTGTTCGAGAAATGCAGTACTCGGCAGTGCTGCTCGTTGTTGCAGATGTTCTGTTTCCATGGCTTTCAGTTGCGTGGCCATGGCATGAGGCTGCATTGCATCGCAAAAACGCAAATTCAGTTGGAAGCGCTGATTGATGTAATGCATTTGCGGATAATAACTGCTGAGCGAGGGCACACCGTGGTAAGCCGCTTCAATGACAGCAAACGTGCCATTATCGATGCGTGTTGGGTGCCACAAAAATTGTGCATGCTTGATGAGATTGAGATAGTCTTTTACGTTCACATGGCCTTTGATGATGAGATGTTTTTTTACCACAGCATTTGCAGCCAACACTTGGCGGATATGATTCACATACGGAAGATGCGCTGTCAACATTTCATCTTGACTAAATAAATCGGTGTCCACACCGGTCATGATAACCTGCAATTGTCCGGCAAATTCTGTGTAATACAAAGCGAGCGCTTTTAGTGCATTTTCATGATTTTTATGCGCTGTAGCATTCGATGTCCACAAAAAATAGGGCGTGGCAGCTGGTGTGGTTGCAGTGACAATTTCATTGAGCGGATTAAATTCCATCGGTGCCAAGTGTACTCGGCTCGAGGCAACGCCTGCATATTGAATGGCATCATCGCGCGTTCCAGGTGTTGTCGTTAACACAAAATCCGCGTCACGCGCGGCAGCGAGAAAAGCATCGTCACTGAAATGCGGCGGAAAAATCGCTGGCACATAACGCTGTATGTAATCATAAATCACCATGCCATAAGGTTTCAGTGGCGCAATGGGTTGCTGCAGTCGATCAGAAATAACTAACCAAAAATCGCAATCGTTGAAATTCGTCTGACCATCCGTTGGTACCAAATAGCGTGGACTTTTTAATGGATGTGATTGACCACAAAATTGCATGGCCAGTTTGATTTTGGCGGCGAGACGCGATTTCCAATTTGTTTCGCGAACGGTGATACCAAGAAGAGTGAGATCAGCAAAATCGCGTTGCATATCGTAAGTGTTAGCAAGGCATGAGAAAATAATTTTCGCAGGTTCACCGGCTGCTTCACTGCCAAGATGTAGCATTTTAGCAATGTTTTTCGCGGCTTCCAACGTGCCACCACGGTATCCTTCTGGTAATAACACGGCGATGGTTCGTGGATTTTTTTTGGTTGCAGCAAGGGTTTCAATCGGTGTCGCCATGACCTTTTCTACAAAATTTTTCTGCCACCATTGACGATTGTAATTAGCAGTGAACGTGTGTAACAAAGTCATTTGTTCTTTGCGTATTGTCGCAATGAAAAGTTCATCACCGGCTAAAATGCGTTTAATTTTTTCTTGCGCTTCTTTAAAGGTGGCACAAGCGCCGGGTTGTGTTTTGCCACCTAATTGCTCGAGCAAACCACCGCGCATATAAATAAGTGGCATGCCAAAAATCACTGCTTCCAATGGATGATAGTGCAGATGACGCGGTTCTTTCGAGTGATAAAACATGACTGCATGCGTGCGTAGCCACTCATCGATGATGGCACGCGCTTGCTTACCCGCCACTTGTGTATCAGCAACCGGTATGGGTTGTTGACCTGCAATGCGATAAGGAAAATGGCCGAAATAACGCTTAAATTGGCGGTAAATTTTGCCATAGTAAGTCGGTGAAGCATGAATGCGAGGACAGAAAAATAAAATTTTCTGCACACCACCGACCCAAGTATTTTGATGTTTGAAAAAATGTTGTGGTAACCCAATTGGCAAATACACCGCGCGTGAGCGCAATACATCTTGTTCTATTTCGTCGAGAGTTGAATAAGCTTGACCAAACCAAAAACGTTTTTTCAATGCTTGCAAACGCGCGAAAAACGGTGAGCCTAAATGATTGACGATGACTTTTTCATAGGAACTTTTTTTGACGAGACCAAAGGCACGCAAGATAATGCGACCTTGAAAATGCCGCGTCATTTGTTCCAATAATTTCGGATAAAAAACACAAATGGCCGTCGCAAAATATTGGTTAAGCAGCGCGGCGATGGGATTGGTTAAGCGTCCATCATAAAAATCATGCTGATTTAATTCGGCGATGACAGCAGGTGGCAGCGTTAAACTGGCATCGTCGGTGTAGGAGATGGAGCCACTCCACTCGGCCACTTCATTTGGCAGACGCTTTGGCGTATAGACTTCATAACCAAGTGAGATGAGTAGCGGCACTTCAAATTCGCGGAGTGTGGTGTGATTGATCAACCATAAAATGCGTTTTTCTTTTTGAGCACTGGGTACTGCCATCAAGCAAAATACTCCCGGATTTTAGCGGTAATGAAGCTGACTTCATCACGCGTAAGTGCTGGAAAACTCGGCAGATTCATGCCACGCGCGCCTAGGGATTCTGCGATGGGATAATGTTCATGTTGACTGCCATAAATGGGCATGGTGTGCGCGGGATAAAAAAGCGGGCGCGTTTCGATGTCGGCTTGCAATAAAAAATCACGCAGCAGATCACGCTTATTTGCATCATCCAATAAAATGGAACACATCCAGTAAGAATGTGTTACCGCATCACTTTCAGCATGCGTCGTCAGTGGCAAATTTTGCAAATCATCGTGATACCACGAGGCAATCGCACGTTTTTTGCGGAGGATGTCTGTTACTTGTTCTAGTTGGGCAAGGCCAATCGCGGCACACAAATTGGTCATGCGATAATTGTAAGCAATCGTGTCGTGCCAATAAGTTTGTTGCGCAGAAACGCCCTGATTTTTAAGCTGTGTTGCGCGTTTAAAAATAGCGGGATCACGCGCAACCACCATGCCGCCTTCACCGGTGGTAATGGTTTTGTTGCCAAAAAAACTAAATGTCGCGATATCACCAAAGGTGCCAACGTGTTGCTTGCCATAGTAAGTGCCAAATGCTTCGGCACAATCTTCGATGAGATAAAGATGGTGCTTGCGACAAAGATCTACTAACGCTTGCATCTCACAAGGATGACCATACAAATGCACGGCCATCACTGCACGTGTTTTAGGCGTTATTTTGCTGACGATGGCGGCGGGATCAATTTGCCAAGTATCAGCAAGGCTATCAACAAACACCGGTTTCGCACCCGTTTGCAAGATGGTGTTGACGGACGCCACATAAGTCAATGTTGGGACTATCACTTCATCACCAGGACCTAAATCCAGCGCCGCCATCGCAAGATGCAAGGCCACCGTGCCATTGCAAACACTGGTCGCAGCGGGCGAGTCTATGTATTTCGCAAACGCAGTTTCAAAACGCGGGATGAATTCTCCCTTGGAAGAAATCCAGGTCGAATCCAGGCATTCGTTCACGTATTTTTTTTCATTACCACTGAGATAGGGCTTATAAACTGGGATAAACATGACACTTCCTTGGGGCTTTTGTGCTGAGCGATTTGATTACAAATAAAGCGCGATTTTACCTTGGGTGAATTAGGCAAAGCAAGGAAGTCTGTTGTCAAACTCTTCGAATCCATCTGAAGTAGTTTTTTCAAAAGCATCGTCTACTTCTAGACTCGCTTCTCGATAACAAGCCTCCAACTCACCGTCGTCCATAAACTGCTATGCCCTCATCCACCGCGCCAAAGAATTTGATACGACCACCTTCCAGCAACAACACCTTGTTGCAGAATTCTTTGATCAAGTGGTCAGCATGGGTTGCCATGACGACGATGCTGGATTGGTGCAACAGTGACACCATTCTCGCGCGTGCTTTTTCCATAAAATCAGCATCACCTGCGCCAAAGACTTCATCGATCAACAAAATGTCAGGCTTGATGCTGGTTGAAATGGCGAAGGCAAGACGCACCATCATGCCGGATGAATACGTCCGTATCGGCATGGCAAGGTAATCGCCTAAGCCGCTAAATGATTTAATTTCATCAATTTTTTCTTTAATTTGCGCGCGCGTCAGACCAAGCAAGGTACCGCGAGTGATGATGTTTTCGTTGCCGGTAAATTCCACTTCAATGCCATGCATGATATCAAGCATTGGTGAGATGCAACCTTCAATGCGGATGTGGCCGACGGTTGGTTCATAAATTTTTGCGAGCAAACGCAAGAAAGTACTTTTACCGGAGCCATTGTGGCCAATCAAACCCACTCTGTCGCCATCTTTTAGCGATAAAGTCAGCTGATTTAAAGCATTAACCACCATATGCTGGTTAGCATCTTTCACCACAGCGCCACCGGTTGCGACGCGCAAGAAACGTTTTTTAAACGAGCGCGCGTTGATGTTGTACACGGGAAATTCGACGGAAACATTTTTTAAGTCAATTTGTGCCATGGGAATATGCTACAGCCAATAAATAATTCGAGCGCGATAACGGCTAAAAAGTTGTGCGCCAATCAACATGCCGATGAAGGAGAGAGTCAAGGTAATGATCCAGTTCAATGCTGTCGGCGCTTGACCCAAAAGTGGTGCGCGTATCAGTTCGATAAAAGAATAAAAGGGATTCGCGATGACGAAATAGCGATCTTGCGCCGGTAAAATAGCCGGATTCCACATAATCGGCGTGATAAAAAAGATGACTTGAATAAGACTCTTGATGATTTGCGAAATATCACGGTAACGTGCGCCTAACATCGCGAGTATCACGCCAAAAATAAAAGAGTTGCCATAAATGACTGCTAAACCAGGAATGAGCAGCAAGGTGTAGCCGTTAATTTTTACCGTTTGATGGAAAAAAATAAAAATGGGCAGCATGACCAGCATATTGTGCAAAAAGATAATGAAGTTACGCGATAACACGCGATGAATATAAAGCGTGTAAGGCAGCTTAATTTGTTTGACTTCAGTGGTGATGAAAGTATCGGTGAGATCGGTTAAGGTGGTGGAAACAAGCGCCCACGCCAACATGCCAGACACTAGAAATGGGTAGTAGACTTGCATCGCACTGTGAAAAAGATGTGCATACAAAAAGCCCATGGAATAAACAGTAATCGCCATGCTGAGCGTGATCCAAAAAGGTCCCAAAATGGAGCGGCGATAGCGTAGCTTGATGTCTTGATAAGCAAGCGTTAGCCAAATTCGCCATTTCGCAAAGCCTTCACGAACATCTGTCATGGCCTGCTGTTGCTTACTAATGTGCGGGAAATCCACGGCTTTTTCAGCAGAAAAAGTGGGCGTGGTGTCGAGTGTCATAGCGCTTTCTTGTTCAGTAGACATCATGGAATTTTTGGTTATTGACGATGGCGAAAAAGAATAACATGTTGGGTGTGATCTCACAATGGGGCGCTCAGTTGACCGATGAACGCTGCCTAGGTTATGGTGTGAGCGCTTAGCAAAATGAATAATCATCATTTCAGCAGCATGGAGGGTGATCATGCAACGGCAAGAGCAACAGGAAACTGCAGAAAAAGGCCTTTTAAAAAGCAAGTTACAGAATGCGGTGGCAACGAAAGTGTGGCCACTTGCTCGCGATAATGTGTTTTTAAAAGGATTGCTGCAACGATTTTTGCGCGATGAAAACATTCATTGTCTCGATGAAACCGACCACATTCCCTATGTTATGTTAGTGCAGTGGTTAGAAAAAGAAGAATTGAGTGCTTTTTTTACCAGCAATTTGCAGCAAGATTCAGCTGTGACCCGTTTACTGACAGAGTGGCAAAAAATTGCAGAATCAAACCCAGCCACCGAAGAAAAAATTCAAGAAAATAAAGCAACAAATCGCACGTGGTTTGCATCGCAACATAATTTGCATGCAGAACTTTATGGCATGATTTTCGATAGTGTAAATAAGAAAGAAGATCTTTGTGCACTAAGAGCAAGTTGCATTCAATTTCGTGATTGGTTGCCGCAAAATGGCGACCACTTGCAGCGCGCCAATGCAAAAATTGCACGTGACTATGGTAAAGAACCAAAACGTGCATCGCCCCTCCCACTCGAGACGTCTCTTTTCGCTTGTCTCTCAGCAACAATGATTGCAACGCCAAATATTTGTCGCGAAAGGGAAGACTTATTTTCTACTTGGCGTGCAACTAAAAATAAGCGGACGCCGACACAGTACATCGATGTGCGGCATAGTGGCGATGGTAGTCTCATCAAACGCTTGCCAACCAATGCTGAATACACGATTGAAGATTTACAAGGATTAGACAATGGCAACTTCTTAAGTTTGTCAGACGATAAAATGTTACGTTTTTGGAATGTCACCACCGAGACGAGTGTGACTCTTGGCATCGATTATCAGTGGAATAGCATACATATTTTAACACCTGAGCCTGATGAGGTGATTGCTCTGCTGGATGATGTGATTTATTACTGGGATGCAGCAACAGGAAACTGTTTGCGCAAGATTAAGTTAAAACAAATGGCAGATTGCAGTGCGTGGTTGAATAAAAAATTAGACATGAAAAACGGTGAGCTCATCGTCATCGGTTATGATCGTGCTACACTTGCCATTATGCTACTCAACGTGAGTACAAAAAAATCCAAGTGCTGTTACGTGATGGAAGATTTTTTGCAATATCCAATGGATTTTAGATTATCTGACGATGGCAATGACATTATATTTAAAATCGTTTTTTTGAATCATCGCAGAATCACCGTGCCGCATGTTGCAATAACAGGCATTGAAAAAAAAATGGCCGTTAATGTCCAAGGAAACAGTGAGGCAAGAGAAATCAGAGGATTGTCACTTGCCAAATGGGATGCGCGCAGTGCACAGCATCGTTTACCGAATGGCTATGTCATCCGCGTACATAGCTCGATGCTTATCCTCGTCGACGCTGAAACTGGCGCCAACAAAAATGTGATTCCCATCGCTTGCAGTGGTGAAAGAATAAAAGTGACGTCTGTTAGCTGTCTTGCCAATGGCAATGTGCTCTATGCCTATGAAAAAAAACAAGAGAACGAGACGCGCTGCTATCTTGGTCGTTTGCAATTTCCTTTGTTAACATTGAAAAAGCGTGTTGAATTAGCGCATCGTCCTTCGAGTTTTTCTCTGCGTAAATAGCATTTTCAGCCTCAGTTCAGTATAGTGTGCACAATTAAAAAAATGCAGCGCAGAATGAGGCGATGAGTTAATGCAAAGACTAGAAGAACCTGAAATCGACATTGGCGTGTTGTTGGTCTCGAAAAAAGAAATTTACAAACACAACAGATAATACATTTATACCTGGAAAGTGTTCACGACATTATCTGTTTGCAAAGATTGTCGATGACGCAAGTATTATGTTTATTAGCAGATGGTAGTTTGTATTTTTGGGATGTCGCAACGAATACGCCAACATTATTGGTGCAAGATGATGGGCTAAAAAATTCAGCCATCATACCGATGGTATATGCATCCGATAGCCAAATCGCAGGTATTTTTAATGATATTTTGCATAGTTGGGATGTTGATAGCAATTATCACCTGATGGCACAGCAATTGAATTTGAATTGACGGATGCAGATGCCGAATATAGCGATGGCGAATTAGCACTTCCAAAAATGCGTAGCATCGATATTGAAACGCTAAAGGTAAAAGTTTTTAAAATACCATTTCTGGATAGGCGTAGTGTTCATTCGAAAAATTATGTTTTGACTAATCAAATGCAACTGGTTTTTTGTAATGATGCGCCCCGCTATGAGTTTGAAGGTCGTTATTATGATTTAGTAAAGCGTTCTGAGCCAGGCACACTTATCTATATCATTGATAGACAAAGGCAAAAACGAACAACCATTGAATTTACTGGCTTAGTGATAAAAGACATGGCCGTGATGCCAACGAGTGGCAATATTGCTTGTGTTTACACCAAAAGAGGAATGGAAAATTCTCCATTCTATTTGACGCGCTTGCACTTTCCCTTATTCACACCGAAACAGGAAGATGATAAAAAGCAACAAACCAGCGCGCAGTGTCGATGTAGTTAAAATGTAGCCTCTAACCAAAAATTTCTTATATATAATCTGAAAATTCATTCAACTTTTGTACTGTATTATTTAATGACTGCTTTGATAATGTTGAAAGATACTGTTCTAAATTTTTTGGCGGGCTTTTCAAGCTTGTACGGTGCCGTTTGATTGCCAAACAAACCATTTCCGGAGATAAATCGAGTAGATTCATCAGAAATTCATCTGGATGCTGTGCCTCGATGCCATATTCGCTAATAATTTCCTTTGGAAAATCTTTGAGATTATAAGTAACAATAACTGATGAACTAGAATGGATAGCAGCAGCTAAAATATGTCTGTCGTTAGAATCAGGTAATGATAATGTCGAAATTAAATAGTGATAATTTTCAACCAAACAATCTCTTACACTCATATTCATTCTGTCACGAGTTCTTTTGAGAAATTCACGATTAAGATCCTCTCTGTTAGACAAAATACTTGAAATCCATTCTTCATGAATTTCGTTTGTCCATTTAGCACGATACATATCAGTTATAGCTAAATTCATAAGCAAATCGCGTAGCGGTGCAGGATACAAAACACACGCATCATACAATACTGCAAAATTCGACATTCTTTAGTATCCCATATTATGCTTTTGGGCTTCGTTTGCTAATTCTTCAAGAATCTTAAGGCGCTTCTTGTCAATTTCTTCTTTATAGCGCAACACATCTTTTGCAAATACACGCCTTCTTGATCCTACTTTACGAAATGGGATTTTCCCTTCCTCTAACAAATCAACTAAAAACGGTCTGGATACATTCAATAAATCAGCCGCTTCTTGTGTCGTTAATTCCGCATGAACAGGTATTAATGTGACCGCGTTACCCTTGGCCATTTGAGATAAAATAACGATTAGTAATCGAAGAGCATCTGCAGGAATTAAAATTGTTTCTGCATCTTTCCCCTTTTTTACTAATTGAAAAGCAGGATGAGCTGTAGACTTAATGTAGGCAGAAAGTTTCCGACTAGATTCATTTGCTAAGGTAATTTCTTTATCTGTCGGAATACTAATACCTTTATTATTGAGCGCTGTTGGTTGCATATTAATCGTCCTCCAATATTCATGCATAAACTATAGCATATATTTCGAAACAAATGAATTTATTTGAATTAAATGAAATTATACGAAATATAAAACTTGTTAACTTATTGAATTTTATTGTATTAACGAGCTCGTATAAAAATTTACTAGCGCTGTGATAAAAGACACGGCCGTGATGCCAACGAGTGGCAATATTGCTTGTGTTTACACCAAAAGAGGAATGGAAAATTCTCCATTCTATTTGACGCGCTTGCACTTTCCCTTATTCACACCGAAACAGGAAGATGATAAAAAGCAACAAGCCAGCGCGCAGTGTCGGTGTAGTTAAAATGTAGCCTGCATAATTTGGTTATTTAAAGCTCAGAACATTTTGAAGTACAAAATCCGTTTAGTAGTATGTCAGTTTTTTTGGGATGGAATCAGTAGGAGAGAATTTAATGCACGGGTACACATATAGATTTTCCTTCGCATGTCATGAAAGATGGAAAAACAAGCAGCGATTTTCCAATAGATAATCTAATTGGATCTGGACTTATTATCGAAGTTCCTGAGATTGAAAAATCAATTACTAAAACGTTTGTTACAGAACAACCCATTTTGGTTAATGATTTTGTTTTCTTTAAAACATCCAATTCTAAGCTATCAAAACAAGAAAAATTTACCGATAAATATGTTTATATTGAACCAGAAGCCGCAGAAGAACTTTTAAGGAAAGGTGTAAAAATTGTAGGAATTGATTACATTAGTGTTGATCAGTATGAAGCTGAAAATCTTCCTGTTCACAAATCTCTATTGTCAAAAGATGTGCTTATTGTTGAGGGACTAGAATTGAATAACGTGCCCGTAGGAAGATGTAAGATTTATATTATGCCTGTAAATATTCTCGAAATGGATGGGCTACCGGCTCGTGTTATAGCTGAGGTATGAAAATAGCACGGTATGTTAAGAAGAAAACTTAGTAATTTTTTATTACTGCCATTGCAATTATTGTGTGGATAACGTACGCCTGTGTCTATTCTATTTTAAAAAATAACCCAAATACAGCCACATTAGCGGGATATTTTTCGTTAGTGGGTGAAACGGGATTAGATGTTGTGACAGCAGTATTGGCATTTAATTTATGGCGAAATACATTATTATAATAAATATCTTTAATTACGGTCTGATATTCTCATCGAGAGAAAACATCAGCATATTTTCTCTCCAATATTTTTATTTCCTCTTCTGTGAGGGAGCTGAATTCTTTTCGCTTTGCTCTTTTTGATAGTGTTCCATTTTCTTGATATAAAAATCGGATTAAGAGATCAATTAATCTATCTGGCATGTCGATATAGTTTTTTACAAAATGTTTCATTTCATCATATTTTTTTAAATAATCTACTTCTTCTGGCAATGTTTTTTCAACGGTTTCTTTTATACATTGGTATAAAAATTCTGCTTGTTGGGTGGCATCAAAAAAGCGATACAAATTAATGGTATCATTTAAAACTTCAACATTTCCTTTTTCTGTTGGTCGCCAATTTATAAGTTCAAGACGTGGATGCGAATAAGATTCTAATATTTTTCTGTAAGCATTAATCTGATCTAAAATAACAGCAGATACAGGAAAGACGATATTTGGCGGAGTAAAATTTTTTTCGGCAAGAACATGATGAATTAAATATCGATGAATTCGTCCATTACCATCTTCAAATGGATGAATGAATACAAAACCAAATGCGATAACAGTTGCAGCTAAAATTGCATCGATATCACTATCTTTTAGAAGCTGGTCTGTTTCTATTAATCCATCCATCAGTGAAAGCAAATCCTGTGACCGTGCAGATATATGATCAGGAATTGGTAATCCTGTTGATCTTTCATGTTCACCAATAAATCCACCTTCATTCCTATAACCAAAATGGATAAACCTAAAATCTGAAATGATGATTTGTTGCAACCTGAGAAATTCATCATGAGACAATGCATGTGTTCCTGCTTGACCGATTGCTTGACCCCATCTTTCTGCACGAGTTTGTGGTGGAATTTCGCTCTCGATTGCATATGAAGCTTTTGAATCTTTCAATAACATAAAAGCAGCGGCGCGTATAAGAACATCAGGATGCACTTTACCAAGTACTTCTCGCGCTTCCTCGGCTAAATTCATATCGATAAATTTATTGAGATTCTGCGTTTTGCGAATAGTGGGACAAAAGGTGGGAACACCAGGCATATTATTTCGAACACGATGTCTTTTTGAAAGCCTCGATGGTCCAGGATATTGCAGAGTGACGTCTAAAGCATCTACTAAATTTCCTTTAGTTGCATTGGGTAATTTTAGCTTTACTCCTTGAAGCCATTCATACAAAAACCAGATCCTGCGGCTATATGAGCCTGTTGGTTCAAGCTTAACGATATCGATAATTTCTTTTGCTTCAATAGCATCAAATAATGCTTTAAGAATAGATAAATTTACTCCTTCATACTTCAACGCAAATGTAAGATGTCCATACAAAGTGTGATGTGGTGCATGGCGCGGTGTAAACATCATCCAGTCATTTTTTTGATATTTTTTATGTTTTTTGCTGATTGCAGATAGTATTTTCAGTGGTACTTTTAAGTTGTAAGTTTTTATCAAAGCCGAATAGCCAGCCAATAGTGCTTCCTCTTCAGGAAGATGCTGGTCATGAAAAACGCTTACGATGTGTGAAAAACGATTATTTTTTGCCATTTTTTGTGAAAAACAATTATTAACATAGGTATTTATAAGTTTAGCATGAAAAATAAGTATATTTTATGAAAATTAACGTTATTTTGTAGTTTTAATGAAAAAAGGTGCAAAAGCAATAATGCGTGATATGTTACACCCAAGCAGTACAGTATCAATTTCAGCAAGCGATAGCCTGTATATGTAATCAGTAGGAAAGAATTTAATGCATTCGCACACAGGTAATATAGAAGAATCGACTGATCAGCTGGAATCTAAGTCTCAGCAAAAGATAAAATATTATGATTTAACGGCCAAGATATCAGAAAAGACGGTGGATTTTCCCTTTCTCAGCAACAAATTGCATCAGTTGTTCGCGAAAGCGCTCCGGTGTAAAACCCGCGGCTTGTTGCACGCAATTTTCGACGGTGAATTGTGCTTGATGTTTATCGTGAATGGCGATCGCTTGGCAAATGGCAGCGGTTGTTTGTTCGTGGAAAAAAACGCCGGTTGGATTTTTCGCTGTGATGTCACGCACTGTTTCCACTGCGCCACCTTTGCCGTAAGCGATGATGGATGTGCCGCAGGCTTGTGCTTCGAGAGGGATGAGACCAAAGTCTTCTTCTGCAGCAAAAATAAAGGCTTTGGCGCGTTGCATGTGGTGAACCAACATAGCATTTGATTGATAACCGAGTAAGGTGACATTCGATCTTGCCTTTGCTCTGATTTTCGCAAAATCTGGACCATCACCAATGACAACCAGTTTTTTATCCGGCATGTCGCGAAAACTCTCGACGATCAAATCAATTTTTTTGTAAGGCACGAGACGCGAAGCTGTCAGATAAAAATCTTCTTTGTGCGCAAAAGGTATAAATTGCGTGCTCGCGATAGGTGGATAAATCACGGTCGCTTCTCTGCGATACGTTTTTGCAATGCGTCGCGCAATGAACTGTGAGTTCGCGATGAAATGATCGACACCATTTGCACTACGCGCATCCCACAAGCGTAATTTGTGTAACAAATACCGCGCCACCATGCCGCGTAATTTTTTATCTAATCCGGTTTCACGCAAATAATGATGCTGCATGTCCCACACATAACGCATGGGCGAGTGCACATAACTGATGTGTACTTGATCAGGTCCGCTCAGCACACCTTTGGCAACGGCATGCGAACTTGACAAGATGAGGTCGTAAGCCGAGAGGTCGAGCTGCTCAATTGCAAGCGGCATCAGTGGCAAGTAGCTGCGATAATGGCTTTTGGCAAAGGGAAGCGATTGGATGAACGTGGTGTTGACTGTCTTGCCGAGCAAAAAGTCGCGATCTTTGGCGGCGATAAAATCGACCACGGCAAAGACATCGGCCTCTGGATAACAGGTGAGCAGTTGCTGTAACACTTTTTCGGCGCCGCCGATAGTGACCAGCCAATCACAGACGATTGCGGTTTTCATGGCTAACTCGGTTCTATTCCAATAAAATACTTTTTTTCGTGAACATTGAACATGTAGCCAATGAGGATACCACAGACAAGATGTTGCCCAAAGGTTTGCTAAAAGAATATTCGCGTGTTATTGCGCTCGTTGTGCGTGTGGTGGATATCGGGACTATCTTATTTGCCGGATGGCTCGCTTATTTTTTCCGCTTTGATGCAATCATCATGACGGCAGATTATTTGTCAGCACTTGCCATTGCCATCGTGCTGACACCCGCGATTTTTTCTTTTTTTGATATTTATGCCTCGATACGTGGCGAAGGTTTTATCAAGCACATCGCAAATCTTATCCAAGCCATGGCGGTGATGGGCTTGATGCTTGCAGGTCTTGCTTTTTTCACCAAATCCGGCGATGCGTTTTCGCGAACGTGGTTTTTGTTGTGGCTTGGGTTTGCTGTGCTGTTATTAATTTTGTGTCGCTGCAGTTTGTTATTGCTGCTGCGTTTTATGCGCTCACGCGGTCTCAATGAAAGACGAGTGGTGATTTTGGGTGCGGGCGAATTAGGCATTAAACTTGCACAAACCGTGCAGCAAGCATTGTGGACGGGTTTTCGTATCACTACTTTCATGGACGATGTCGCTCACAATAAACCGACAACCATTCAAGGTTTGCCGGTTATCCAAACGCCAGCGCAATTGAGCCGTTATTTATCCGAGCAGGCCATCGATGAAATTTGGCTGGCGCTGCCATTGCGTGCAGAATCCCGCGTCAAAGAAATTTTGCATGAATTGCGCCATCACACTATCACCACGCGTTTTGTTTTGGATATTTTTGGTTTGGATTTATTAAATCACTCCATCACCGATGTCGCTGGATTTCCCGTCTTAAATATTTGCTCAACACCCATGGTTGGCATTAATCGTTTCGTCAAAGCCATTGAAGATCGTTTGCTCGCAGCCATTATTTTATTAATGATTAGTCCACTATTTTTGTTGATTGCATTCAGTGTGAAACTGAGTTCACGCGGCCCCATTTTTTTTAAGCAACAACGTTTAGGTTGGGATGGACGCGTGATCAAAGTTTATAAATTCCGCACCATGGTTGAACATGCGGAAGCTGATGGTGTGATCACCCAAGCAACCATACGTGATGAGCGCATTACTGCACTGGGAAAATTTTTGCGAAAAACGAGCTTTGATGAGTTGCCGCAATTTATCAATGTGTTGCAAGGTCGTATGTCCATTGTCGGTCCAAGACCACATGCTTTGGCACACAATGAACTTTACAAGGAAGCGATACATACCTACATGCAACGTCATCGCGTCAAACCGGGCATTACTGGTTGGGCACAAATTAATGGCTGGCGTGGTGAAACCGATACGCTGAATAAAATGCAAAAACGTGTTGAGTATGATCTTTTCTACATCAATAATTGGTCGCTTGGTTTTGATTTAAAAATTATTTTTCTCACTTTTTTTCGCGGATTTTTTCATCGAAATGCATACTAAAACGCCTCATATTTTAGTGGTGGGTGGTGCTGGCTACATTGGCTCGCACATGGTTTTGCAATTGCAGCAAGCCGGTTATCAGCCGCTGGTGCTCGATAATTTAAGCAGTGGTCATCGCGATGCGGTAGGTGATGCACCTTTGATTGTGGGCGAGATGAGCGATAAAAAATTATTAAGCGATTTATTTCAACATTACAATATTGCAGCCGTCATGCATTTTGCCTCGCACATTGAAGTGAGTGAATCGATCACGCATCCTGCGAAATATTATCAAAACAATGTGGCAGCGACGCTTAATTTGCTGGATGTGATGTTGTTGCATCAAGTGAAGAAAATTATTTTTTCATCAACGGCCGCTGTTTATGGTGAGCCACAGTACACACCCATGGATGAAAAGCATGTGATTGCGCCGATTAATCCTTATGGACGTAGCAAAAGTATGGTTGAAGCCATCATCAACGATTATGCGAGCAGTGATGGTTTATGTTATGCCATATTGCGTTATTTCAATGCGGCGGGCGCTGATCCAAGTGGTTTGCTGAGTGAGCGTCACACGCCAGAATCGCATTTAATTCCGCTGTTGTTGCAAGTTGCCCGTGGCGAGCGTTCTCACCTCACGATTTATGGCCAAGATTATCCAACAGACGATGGCACTTGCATACGCGATTACGTGCATGTCAGTGATATTTGCGCGGCACATTGTTTAGCGCTCGATGCATTGCAAGCCGGTCAGCAAGCATTATTGTGCAATCTTGGTTCGGGGATAGGTTATTCAGTGCAACAAGTAATACAAGCGGTGCGCCACATCACCTCTCACGCCATTCCCGTTAAACTTGGCGCGCGACGTGCAGGTGATCCAGCTATTTTGCTTGCAGATAACCAATTAGCAAAGCGTCTTATACATTGGCAGCCACGTTATCTTGATTTAAACACCATTGTTCGCCATGCATGGATGTCGTCATCGCAAGCTTGTGCAGCAGTCCAATAAAACGTTTGGATTGCCACGTCGCTATAAGAGGTGATTGATATTATTCTTTGCATTTGTTTCTAGAACGTGGACTCGGTTTGGCTTGACTCGGCGCATTGTTATGACGAGCGGGTTGACGCTTACCTTTCCCTTTCCCTTTAGGATTGGTAAATAATCGAGATTGAGAAGACGCTGGATTCTCATGCCTTGCAATCATCGCAAATTGTTCATAAGGAATGGCGGATAAATCGTCGCTAATCTCATCTGAGGCAATCGATATGGCTGGCTGTGGCGCCAAGATTATACCCGATTTTATTTGCGCTTCTAATTGTTTAATTGTTTCTGCAAAGCGTGCTAAATTATTTTTAATTTGCTGCGGAATAGCCTGTTTCATTTCAAGTGCTTTTTGTTTTGCCGAACAGTTACCGGCGGTAGCAATTTTATTGTCAAAATAATGTGGATTATTGTTGAGAAAAAGGTTTGCTTTTTCTGTCAATTCCAATGCTTGTTTAAAAACGTGCAATTGTTTTTCGCGATTGCCTGCATCATGCTGTTCAAGATGCAAAGCAAGTTGTTCAAAAGAATACATGGCTTCAATTGGGTCATTGATGATGTCATTTAAATAAGCACGTATTTGATAAAGTAAGCCAGTTAATTCGCTCGCCGAGGGAATTTTTGCACTAAATTCAGCTGCCTGATTTAATAATCGTGATGATAAATTCAATTTTCCGGTACAAAATTGTATCCATGCTGCAAGAAAGCAGCTGATAGCATAATCTTTATAAAATATTTTTATTTCATCGTCTGTTTTGTACAGTGGCTCACCATATTGTTTTTTGATAAATCGCATGCGCGCCAAAATATCATTTCTGTAAAGATTGATATCTTCAACTATCTGGTGATGTTCAGCAAAATACTCACGCATCATTTTTTCTTTTACTTTGTTAAATTCAGTTAATTCTTTTTCCAATCCTTGTGCTGCCGCTGTCATTTCATCAATCAATTCTTTTGTATAGTGTTCCAAACGTTGTCTATCAACTTCTGGAATGTCATTATCAGCTAATCTTGTTAACGGGGTTAAACAGGAAGCGAGTAAGAGATGCATTTTAGCACGTGATACTGAATTGATTTTTGTGAAGGAGTCGCTTGCAAATTGTGCTGCATCAAGAAGTGCATTGGCAGCTTGATAATGACTCAATCCTTGATGCGTATGATGAGATTCAACTAAATCAGCATTTGCTTTTTTTTCATATTCGAAAGCGATAACCATCAAACCATCGAATTGTTGTTTGTGGTAATGGCAGTGCGATGCAATTCTTTCTTTCGCTAAGGCGATTATTCTTTCATAGTTGGGTCTCGCTTCGCATTTATGATAAATGGATAATAATTGCGGATGACTCGCAATGATAAAGTCGATTTGACCATATTCAATGACATCATCGAGCATCAGTGCAATGAAGACGTCAAATAAATACAAGTGATGAAGTTGCGCAGGTATTTTCTTGAAATCACTGATGGTTAGACAAATTTTTTCTTCTAACCAAGCATCATCATGTGTTTTATCGAGTAATTTAAAGGGAAAAAGAAATTGCAGCAATCCAGTTTTATCGAGCACTTGTAAACTGATTTTACTATGGTTGCCGCGAAGTAATGCAAATATTTTTGCAGCAATGTGTCCTGGTTCAATACGCTTTAACAAACTAAAATGATCAGCGATGTTGTCTTGCTCGATAGACGCTTGCATATCAAAAGAGGGCATTTCACTTTTATATTTAACGAGTGTTTCAATATAGTTGATAATGTGAATAGGATTGTCATGAAAAATTTGAGCCAATGGTTTTGGTCCGCGCATGCTTAGCTGACTAGCTGCATCAACACTGTGACCACTGGCATCGTAGTAGTGCCCATCACTGTCAACGCAAATACTGCGCGAATAAAAATCCACCACGTCACTCAGTGCAGATAAAGTGCGTATTTGGCTGTTATATTCAATGTCGAGTTGACGACCCGTGTTACGAAATTTGTTAATGCGAACGAGAATATTTTGCTTGTTGCTATTTTCTGCTCTGCCGGCTAAGCGCACCACCACGTGTTTTGGTGCGTTGGTCACTAAGTCAATGTCACACGTTTTTTTGTCTTGGTGTAAGGTTGATTCTGGTGGCAAAGTCTTTCCTTGCGATTTTAAGTGTTGTGATAAAATTTTTCGTCGTGGATAACCACCGCGCAGCACAACAAAATACCCTTCTTTTTCCAGGGCTTTCATCACGTTTTTAATATCTTTTGGAATGTTCAGTAGGCGTGGTTGCTGCTCAGCATCAAGAATGGGACTTTTATCAAAAAATGTTTTACTTAAATCTTCATGCGGCGGTAAATAATAAGTGCTACTTGGATAAGGTTGTCCAGTCAAAAATGGCATGTTTCCTGGATGACCACCATAAAACAGGAAATGTTCTGCTGCAAAATCGGGCGATGGTATGAAGACAGTACCGGGAGGCGGCATGTAGACCATACTGGCATTGATGAAGACTTGACCAGGTGGCTGTTGCGGGTAATGTGGAGGCTGTCTTCTTGCAGAACGTGATGTGCGCATACCTTATCCTCGATGGAATTATTTTTTTGAAAAAATTGAAAAAAGATTATAAAGGAGGATGCTTAACCCAAGATTAACCCGTCATACACACATCGGTGGATTTTTTCAGCATAAAAAGGTATATTGGCCGAGCTTTTTCACACAAAGATGTGATGAGCCTATAAGCTTTTATAAAAAAGAATTTTATAAAAATAAATACATTAAACGAGTTAGCGAGGAGTGAGTCATGCAGCTTCGATCTGAGCGCACGCCAGGTTATTCATCTATTACCGATTTTGTGACGAATGCAGGTCATGAAGAAATCGCTGTTTGGTTACAAGACTTAGCAGCTGAATATCAACAACAATTGCCACAATTATTATCACAACCGCTTGATGAAAATAACACGCAACTCGCTCATGTGCTTGCTGAAAAAAGACCCTTACTCTTGCCCTTATTTTTAGAATTAGGCATGACTGCAACAGAGTGCAATCAAGCTGATGAGACGCCGCTTTTACTTTTGATGCAGCATTTCTTTGATTCAAACGATGATTTTTATTTTGCAATGTTAAAGTGCAAAGCAGAAGCGGAAAGTAATGACGAAGAATTTGTTGATGGTCGTTTTGCAGGTAATCACCAAAAGTATATAAAAATGGCTCCCGCTGATTTAGCCATGAAATTAGCAAGCCTTGATGGCGCGTTGCGGCAAGAAGCGCATTTAGAAGGTGAAGTGAACTATCATAATAAGATTAAGTTCAGTGCTTTACCGGCTCTCATAGCACTTTGCCTCATCAGAAATGGCGCAGACATTAATACGCGACAAGAAAAGAAAGGTCGCTTAATCCATTTGTTTGCCGCGCAATTTCCGCAATTGCTGGAATATTTTTTCGAGTTTAAACCTAACAATTTATTATTAGATGACAAAGGTCATAATGTCATTCGTATCATGCTTGATTATGATGTTTTCCCATCGCTGCCAGTGATTAGTCGTTTGATTGAACAGGGACTTGATTTAAATTCACCAGGAAGCAAAGGTCAAACATTGTTGCATGATGCTGCGCTGCAGGGGGCAGAAGCGATACCGCTTCTCATGTCAGGTGGTGCAAAGGCGAGTGTCAGCGATAGCGATGGTTATGACGCTTGTGAGTTTTTCATCGCGCGAGATGTTTTTACACCTAGAAGATATGGATCTTGCTTTACCATTAATCGCGCAATGGACTAAGCCTGAATTGATTGATGAAGATGATAGAAATATTTTAACGCTTTTGATGATGAGAGAAGATTTTTTAGATGAGCATATCGATGTTGCTTTATCACTCATGCAAATTGGGTTGCCTTATGCAACTAAAAATATCAAGCAGCAAACGCTACTCGATATTATTTTTGAAAAGCATCCTGAAATGCGACAAATTCTGTTAGAAAAGGGCATCCCTGAAGATAAAATAAATGACCCAGTATTTGTTTTTGCAACAATCAATATTGCGGAATTTAGATTGGCATTATTGCAAAATAACAAACGCCAGTCGCTTGTTCATCAAGAAAGAAATCATTATTTTAATTTTCTGCTTTATTTGGCAGCAGCGCGAGACTCAGACGCTTCTTTATTAAATTCACTCCCTCTTGAAATTCTCTACAGGATTGTTGCGGAGGCTGCACCTGATTCAGTTGAGAAAAAACAGGCAGTCGCATTATTCTATGCCTTGCTGAGTCAGCCAGAAACATGGAGAGCGATGCTAAAACAACAGGGTGGTGGTGTGAATGTTGTGCAGCAAAAAGAGCAAGAAAAATGGCGGAGTACTTTTTTTCAATCAGCAGAACAATGTGCGCTCACTTTTACCAAATTACCGGAAACGGCAACAGCGCCTTACATCGCAACGCATCAACAGTGTTTGGATAAGCAACTCGCATTGTTTAAAAACAAAAATAAGGCTGATGATCTTGCAAGAGTTATCAGAGGCACTACTTTTTTTGCTAAAACGGAGCAAGTTAAACGCACGTCTACGCACGCTGGATTTGCTGGCATCTGTTCTGTCAAGCGTCGCTGCTTAACGTAGCATGTAGCCTGGGTGTAGCGCAGCGGAACCCGGGTTCCGCGCTTCGCGCTACACCCAGGCTACGTCGTCATTACGTCACTACACAATCTCCGCCATCATTCCTCGCACCGTTTTAATCGCAACTTGCCAATTCAGTCGCGTGACATATTCGTTATACGACGATAATGCGAGCGCTTCATAGCGCTTGCGATCTTGCATCACGGTAAGAAGATAATTTGTGTAAGCGCTGCATGGTGCATCGAGTCCAAAGGTCATGCCATTAATATTATTTTGTATCGCCGTGGCAATGCCGCCAACATAAGTGGTTAAACAAGGCAAACCAAATGCATTGGCTTCTGCCAATACCATGGGACAAGCATCGGCACGCGAAGGCAGAATGAGAAAATGTGAAGTCGATAATAATTCATTTATCTGTGCTTGGCCGGCCACGGTTTTTTTTGAGATGAAACCGTGACAACGTACATAAGGTGGAATTTCTTTGAGAGGTGGTGCAAAGCCCACAATATTTAATTGCACAGCGTGACCTGCATCGTGCAAGGTTTTTGCGACATTGATCGCAATATCGCCACCTTTGCGTTCCCAACTTTTTGCTAAAAATAATAATTGTATTTTATCGTCTGGCCGCTTTTTTAATTGCTGATGCACCTCATCCAATGTTGGATGTGAACTGAGATTTGCACCAAAGGGTACGACTCTTATTTTGTCACGACTGGTGCCATAAAATGTCAACGCACTTTGTGCTGCCCACTCCGATGAAAAAATCGCGAGTTTGCAGCGTGATAAACATTCGGCGGTAATGGCATTGCCTTCTTGTATGGATTTTGCCGAATGATAAGCAAATGGCGGATAAAAACCGACTAAGGCTGCATAAACTGCATCGGTCCATAAAACGATAGGTTGTTTGCATTCCAAATACGCAATGGGATTAATGAGCGGGGAAACGATGACATCCGCCGCTGTTTTTGTAAGCGCTCGCGCCACTTGTGCGGAATAATTTTGTGCAGCAGTGATATTAAAACGCGGGCTCTCACGCTGATCAAACAACCATTTCTTAAAAACTTTTTTGAGACGAAAAAAAGGCGGTAATTGCCGACGTAAATCCCCAATGTAATCGACTGTCATGCCAGCGCCCACAAAAGCATTTGCCATGTGATAAGGCGTCCCCGACCAATTATGTACCTGACGCGCATCGAAAGTGGTGGTGTAGGCAACACGCATGAGGACATCCTTGTGGCTTATGTAGTGGCAGATTTATAGCAACTTAGCTTGGCGATGACAAGTTAGATAATGTAGAGACTGTCTCCCAGTTGATGTGTTACCATCCCCGCGGTGAAAACAGAGGATGAATGACCTTGCCATGATGCGTATTAAAAAAGCTATTTTTCCAGTTGCCGGACTCGGTACGCGGTTTTTACCTGCGACCAAAGCTAATCCCAAAGAAATGCTGCCCATCGTGGATAAGCCGCTGATTCAATATGCGGTTGAAGAAGCCGTTGCCGCTGGTATCACTGAGTTGGTGTTTGTGACGAGCAGCAGCAAGCGTGCCATTGAAGATCACTTTGATTCTAACTTCGAATTAGAAGCGACGCTCGAAGAACGCGGCAAAGAAGAATTACTGACTATTGTGAGAGACATATTGCCGGAAGGCGTATCTTGCGCCTACATTCGGCAAAAATCGCCACAAGGTTTAGGGCACGCAGTGCTTTGCGCGAAACACTTGGTGTTAAATCAACCCTTCGCGGTGTTGTTGGCAGACGATTTAATCGATGGCAAAACTGAACCCTGTTTAAAACAAATGATAGATGAATTTGCCCATATTCAAGCGAGTATTATTGCCGTACAACAAATTGATGGCAGCGAAACCAAAAAATATGGCATCGTCGCTGTTGCGCCATCAACAACAGCGCTCACCGTCATTAACGGCATCATCGAAAAGCCAGAACCAGCGGATGCGCCATCCAATCTTGGTGTGGTCGGTCGTTATATTTTAACGCCAAAAATATTTACGCTACTTGAAAAAACTAAACAAGGTTCGGGCGGTGAAATTCAACTCACCGATGCAATTGCAAAATTACTCATAGAAGAAAAAGTTTACGCGTATCGCTTCCAAGGAAAACGCTACGATTGTGGTAGCAAGCTTGGTTATTTGGAAGCAACAATTGCTTATGCATTAAAACACCCAGAACTTGCTCATGACTTCAAACAATTAATTGCGACATTTGCCGTATGAGCTCGGCTCCTGCTTTTTATCAGCGACAACGATGGATAAATGGCTTTGCCATTATCGCCAGTTTGAGCATGAGTTTTTATATGGCTTACCGCGCTGACTTAATTAATCCTGATGCCATTTGTTATTTGTTGAGCGCAGCGTTCTTTGACAATGGCACACTCTCAGCTGTTATGCAGCTTTGTGGCCAAGCCAAATGGCCGTTTTATTCATTACTAATTCATGGTCTTGTTCGCATCAGCTGGTTGTCGTATGTCAATGCTGCTTATGTATTAGATGCATTATTTTCCCTGCTTTCTGTCATCACATTCCTTTTGATTGTGACAGAACTTGCCGGCGGCAAAGCAACACCACGGTTACGTTGGTGCGCAGTCTTTGTCATTTTATGCGCCCATGAATTTAACAGTGTGCGCGAATACATAATCCGTGATCATGGTTTTTGGGCGTTTTATTTGCTGTCGGTGTATTTTTTACTGCGTTATTTTCAGCAGCCGCGAAAATTAGTTGCCATCGCTTTTAGTAGCACGTTGTTGTTAGCGACGCTGTTTCGTGTCGAAGGCATGTTATTTTTATTAGCGCTGCCATTTTTAACGTGGTTTGATCAGCGTTATTCGGTAAAACAACGTAGCCAACATTTTTTTATGTTGTCATTACCGACCATCATCATCGCCATGCTGATGCTGAGTTGGTTATTACTGCATCCGGAACGATCCCTCGCACAATTTGGTCGCTTGATAGAATTTAAAAATCAGCTGCTCTATGGCGTGCAATTAATTGCACTGCGTTATCAAACGGCAAAAGCCGCGATGGCGCATTACATACTCACAACAGATGCTGCACGTGATGCAGGTGCTGTGTTGGGCATGGTTTTTGTCGTGTGGTATGTATTTAGTTTGCTCGTCAATTTATCCCTGATTTATGCGGCACTGTTATTTTATGCGGTGTGGCGTCACCTGCCGCGTTACACACATCACGGCGTCCTCACGGGTTATTTGCTGGTGAATGTCGTAGTGACGCTCGGATTTTTAGCGGAACATCTTTTTTTATCGAATCGTTATCTGCTTGGCTTATCACTGATACTCATGTTGTGGGTGCCATTTGCCTTAGATGATTTATTGGCGCGTGCTTCATCAACGCGTTATCGTTTATTAGCAGGATTCGCTATCTTATTCATGGCGATAGCGACAGTGGGTAGTCTCGTCAATTTTGGTTATTCGAAAGCGTATGTGCGCGTCGCGGGTGAATGGCTTAATAGCCATGTGCCAAAAGAGGCATCACTCTATGCAAATGATCCGCTGCTCATGTATTATTCCAAACATTTTGGTAATGATCTTTTTGCAGCTAAAGAACGCTATGCGCGTGTCGATCAGCTGCAAGCAGCGCAGTTGCGGCACTACGATTATCTTGCGCTGCGCTTTAACAAGCATGACGGTGACAAGCGTCAACAAGCATTACAAGCATTGCCGCTTATTCCAGTTCGAATTTTTCAAAATAAACGCGGGGATAGTGTGTTTATTTTTCAAGTAAATGGTCAAAGACAGGAGAAAATACCTTGAATATTACGGTAATCGGTGCGGGATATGTGGGCTTAGTCACCGGTGCTTGTTTTGCTGAACTTGGCAATCTGGTGACCTGTGTTGATGTCAACGCACAAAAAATCGCTGACCTAAAACAAGGCATCATGCCGATATACGAACCTGGTCTTGAGGCGATGGTCACCTCCAACATGCAAGCAGGGCGTTTGCATTTTACCACCTTACTTGCCGAACAAAATGCAGAAGCGAAGGTCATCTTTATTGCAGTTGGCACACCGAGTGATAAAGAAGGTGCTGCGGATATGAAATATGTGTTGAGCGCGGCCCATGCGATTGGCGTTCACATCAAAAGCGATTGCGTCATCGTTGATAAATCCACGGTGCCAGTTGGCATGGCCGATGAGGTCAGCAACAAAATTACAGCAGAATTAACGAAGCGCGGTTTATCGCTGAACGTGGAAGTGGTGAGTAATCCAGAATTCTTACGCGAAGGCGCTGCCATCGAAGATTTCATGCGACCTGATCGCATCATCATTGGTCTTGAATCCAATCAAGCAAAAAATGTCATGCTCGATTTATATTTACCTATTTTGCGCAGTCCTGAACGCATTTATTTTATGAGTGTCAAAGATGCGGAAATGACAAAGTATGCCGCGAATGCCATGCTCGCGACGCGCATTTCGTTTATGAATGAAATGGCGGTGTTATGTGATTCACTGGGTGTTGATATCGAAAATGTTCGCATCGGCATTGGTTCTGATTCTCGCATCGGCAGCGCTTTTTTATACCCTGGTTGTGGTTATGGTGGTTCGTGTTTTCCAAAAGACGTGCGTGCACTCATCAAAATGGCAGAAAAAAATGGCGTTGATCCGCTCATCTTAAACGCTGTCGAAAAGCGTAATGGCGAGCAAAAAAAATTATTACCGCTGCAAGTGCAGCGAATTTTTGGCGAGGATATGCGTGGCATTACCATCGGTGTCTGGGGACTTGCTTTTAAACCGGGGACGGATGATATGCGTGAAGCTTCATCGCTGGTTTTAATCGAGCATCTCATTGCATGTGGTGCAAAAGTGCAAGCCTACGATCCTGCCGCCATGCCATTTGCACGTCAATTGTTGCCTAACGAATGGTTTGAGAGTGGCCAACTGACACTTGCTGATCATCAATACGGTGCATTACAAAATGCAGATGCGTTGGCGCTCGTCACCGAGTGGCAACCTTTTTGTTATCCCGACATCACCACGATGAAAAATCTCATGCGCCGCCACCTGATTTTTGATGGACGCAACCAATACGATCCAAAGCAGTTGCGTACGGCGGGATTTGAGTATTATGGAATAGGCAGATAACTGAAAGTTCAGCGGACATGCTAAGAACCTTATTCAAATCAGATGTACCCCAACTTCTTGCTATTGAAGAAGCGGTTCATGTCACGCCGTGGACGGCGGAAACATTTGCCATTTGTTTTCAAGCGGGTTATCTCGGTTGGGTGATAGAAGAACAGCAAAAAATCCTTGGTTTCATCATCGTTTCTATGCACACCGAAGAATGCCATGTATTAAATCTCTGTGTGGCGCAAGCTGTGCAACGTCGCGGCTTAGGACACTCTCTCTTGGATCATGCTTTGCAGATGGCAAGACAACAAGGTGCACGCATCGCTTACCTTGAAGTACGCCGCAGCAATTTAAAAGCCATTGCGTTGTATCAGAAAACACAATTTCAACTGATAGGCGAGCGCAAGGATTATTACCAAACAGTGGCGGGGAATGAAGATGCGCTGATTTTTGGGAAGGAGCTAGCATAACCTTCTAAAACTTGTTAAATTGTTGCGCATTAATCATAAGGCCCTCACATGATAGAAATTACTTCCATGCGGAATCACCTGAAAGAATTGCATGCCCGCTTTGAAAGTATCTGGGGGTATCTTTGAAGTCGATCAAAAAAAGGCACGGTTACTGGCCATCAAAACCGAATTAGAAGATCCCAATGCTTGGCGTCAGCCAGAATTAGCGCAGCGTTTAGGCAAAGAACGTGCGCAATTAGAAGATGTGGTTGCGATGATGCAGACTTATCAGCGTTCATTACGTGATACGGAAGCGTTATATGAACTCGCCTTCAGTGAAAATGATGCAGAAACGCTGGCGGTTGTGCTCAAAGAAGCTGAGCAGCTGACTAAAACAATTGCGTCCCTCGAATTTCGCCGCATGTTTTCAGGTGAGATGGATGCCAATAATGCTTACATGGATATTCAATCCGGTTCCGGTGGCACAGAAGCGCAAGATTGGGCGGAAATGTTATTGCGCATGTATTTGCGTTGGGGTGAGCGTCACGGTTTTAAAACCGAACTCATAGAAGTTTCACCTGGCGAAGTCGCTGGTATCAAAAGTGCCACGGTAAAATTTGATGGACCCTACGCTTATGGTTGGTTACGCACCGAGAGTGGTGTGCACCGGCTAGTGCGTAAATCGCCTTTTGATTCCAACAACAAACGTCATACGTCTTTCGCCTCCGTTTTTCTCTCGCCAGAAATTGATGATGCGATAGAAATTGAAATTAATCCCGCTGATTTACGTGTCGATACTTATCGCGCAAGTGGTGCTGGTGGTCAGCATGTGAACCGCACCGATTCCGCTGTGCGCATCACGCACTTGCCAAGTGGTTTAGTGGTGCAATGTCAGGCTGATCGTTCGCAGCATAAAAATCGGGCGCAAGCGATGAAACAATTGCGCGCGCGTCTCTATGAAATTGAACGACAAAAGCAGCATGCAGAGCACGAAGCGCTTGCAGCTTCTAAAAAAGACATTACCTGGGGCAGTCAAATTCGCTCTTATGTGTTAGATATGTCGCGCATTAAAGATTTGCGTACCGGTGTCGAAGTCGGCAATACTCAAGCGGTTTTAGACGGTGATTTAGATCAATTTATCGAAGCAAGTTTAATAAGTGGATTGTGATGATGACAAGCATACCCGAAGATGAAGCAAGCGAAACACTGAATACCAATGAACTCATTACGCAGCGTCGTGCAAAATTAGCGGAGTGGCGTAAACTTGGCCATGCTTATCCCATTGGCTTTAAGCCGACTGCTTTTGCGGGTGATTTAAGCAAACAACATCACGACAAAGATGAAGCAGCATTGGCAGCATTGCCGAGTGTGCAAGTTGCTGGGCGCATGATGTTGCGTCGTCTCATGGGCAAGGCGAGCTTTGTGCATTTGCAAGATGTCAGTGGTCAAATTCAGTTGTATGTGCGTCAAGAAGAAGTGACGCCTGAGGTTTACGAAGCCTTTAAACAGTGGGATTTAGGCGATATTGTTGGTGCTGAAGGTGTGTTATTCAAAACAAAAACCGGCGAGTTGTCTATCAAAGTAAAAAAAATCATGTTGCTGACCAAAGCCATACGCCCGTTGCCCGATAAATTTCACGGTTTAGCGGATCAAGAAATTTGTTATCGACAGCGTTATCTTGATCTCATTGCAAATGCAGCGACCCGTTCGCGTTTCATCATGCGTGCCAACATTACCGATGTGATACGCCAATTTTTAAAAGCACGCAATTTTTTGGAAGTGGAAACACCAATGATGCAAGTTCTCTTTGGTGGTGCTGCTGCAAAACCGTTTGTGACGCATCATCATGCACTCGATATGCCACTTTTTTTACGCATTGCACCGGAATTATATTTGAAACGTTTAGTAGTAGGTGGTTTTGAACGCGTCTTTGAAATCAATCGTAATTTTCGCAATGAAGGCTTATCGACGCGTCACAATCCTGAATTTACCATGGTGGAATTTTATCAAGCGTATGCGGATTACCGCGATTTAATGGATTTAACCGAAGATTTGTTTCGCGAATTGGCAACGACGGTGTTAGGTTCATTGCAATTTTCTTATCAAACAATCGCGCTTGATTTTAGTCAACCTTTTCATCGTCTCTCACTCACCGATGCTATTCTTAAATATAATCCGACGTTAACCAATGCATCTATCGCAACGCGCGATGCGGCAGAAAAAGTAGCGCAACAACTGGATATTGCAGTGTTACCATCTTTTGGTTTAGGTAAAATTCAAGTCGAAATTTTTGAAAAAACCGTCGAGCATCAATTATTGCAACCGACTTTTATCACCGGCTATCCCGCAGAAACATCGCCATTGGCACGGCGTAATGATGATAATCCTGACATCACTGATCGCTTTGAATTATTCGTTGCAGGTCGCGAACTTGCGAATGGTTTTTCAGAATTAAATGATCCCGATGATCAAGCCGAACGTTTTCAACAACAAATGGTGGAAAAAGCGGCGGGCAATGAAGAAAGCATGCCCTACGATGCCGACTACATCACTGCACTCGAATATGGCATGCCGCCAACAGCGGGCGAAGGCATAGGCATTGATAGATTAGTGATGTTACTAACCGATGCACCTTCGATACGCGATGTGATTTTATTTCCCCACTTGCGTCCGCGGGAGTAATTTTTTATTTTGCACCACGATGGTTATTCTCTCGCAGAGATACTCACGGCGCTTTTTGTCATCGCGATTCTCGCGGCATTATCATTACCAATATTGCGTGAGTTAAAACAAGCAGAGCTTGAGGTGGTGATGCAAAGTCAATTAACGACGCTCATCGATTTAGCGCGCAACGAAGCAGAAGCAAGACATATGCCCATCGCACTTTGTCCAAGCGATGATGATCAACATTGCAGTCATGCACAAAGCAAAAGCCTATTAGTTTATGTCGATACGGCAGACACCGATTACATCCCGCAACCCGAGCAACGTATCACCATCGTAGCGCTCGCCACACAACTCGGCACGCTTCACTGGCGCGCCTATCCCTTTTATCGTGATCGCATCCGCTTTTTTCCCACCGATATTCCGCGCAGCGATAACGGCACCTTCTGGTATTGCCGCGACACCAAACAACCGCCACGTTTCGCCATCCTCCTCAGCCAATCCGCCCGCAGCCGACTTGTGCTGCCAGATAAAGCGGGGGTGATTACGGATGGTGAGAAAAGAGTATTGAGTTGTGCTAACTGAATTCTTATAATCCATATTTTAACAGCGTTAAAGCCTGGATTGCTTCGCTTCGCTCGCAATGACGGCGACACAATTCATTTTCACGCAGGTTACCTCTTTTTTACTCGTAATTAATCACCAACATTCTTCTACTCGCCCCATTCCCGTTATTCCCTGCTCTCCCAGCGAATTCAGCGTTAGTTCGCCGCAACGGGCATCGCGGTCAGCTTGTTGATTAATGGGTGTTGCAGTTAGCGTATAACTATCTTCACCGGCTGCTAGTTCAAATTGATAATGTGGATTTGTTTTCCATGCAGCGGGATGCAGTGATGCAAGTGTTGCGCCGCGATAGCTGAGATGTTCGAGGTGATACTGTTCCATCGCGAGGGCGAGTTGCGCCAGTGCATGTTGTGCTTGCAGACGTCTTGCAGTGACAAGATGCTTTGTGTAAAGCGGCACGGTGAGGGTTGTTAAGATACCGATGATGGTGAGTGCGATCAGCAGCTCAATGAGCTGCCATCCGTGTTGTTTGGGATTGATCACGCGAGTTTCATCGCCGTTTCAGCTAAGCGTTTGCCGAGAGCAAAACACAAACGTTCTTCTTCTTCAGTGACCGGATTTTTTCCCTGCATGCCGGCAACGTGAGAAGCACCATACGGTGTGCCACCGGTTTTTGTGGTGTTAAGATCATTCTCGGTGTAGGGAATTCCGAGCAGTAAACAGCCGAGGTGAAACAACGGTAACATCATGCTAAGCAGTGTAGTTTCTTGTCCACCGTGCAAAGAACCCGTGGAGCTAAAAACGGCAGCGGGTTTATTCACTAAATTTCCGCCCAGCCACAAAGGTGTCGTTTGATCCAAAAAATATTTGAGCGGTGCTGCCATGTTACCAAAGCGTGTGGGACTACCGAGTGCCACTCCCGCACAATTTTTCATATCATCAAGTGTCACATAAATAGCACCTTCCTCCGGAATGGATGGCGCTACCGCTTCCGTGGTTGGTGACACCGGCGGCACGGTTCGTATCCGTGCTTCCATGCCAGTAACCGACTCCACACCTCGCGCAACATACTGCGCCATTTGTTTCACCGCGCCATAACGGCTGTAATAAAGCACTAAAATGTAGGGCATGATTTTTATCCTGAAAAAGTTGTAATGGTTATTACCTGTTATCATCTCGCCTGTGACAACACCCAATCGAGCACCGTATCTGGCAAAAAACGCCGTGCAATCGCCAAGAAATTGGCAGGACGCCCAGCAAAATAATGGGCACGCGGATGTGTCTCTTCCAAGGCACGAATTAATTTTTTGACGACGACATCTGGGCTCTCTGATAATTTGATATCCGGTTTACTCGGATTGAAATAGGTTTTTTCCATTTGCTGATACGCGTTTTCATAAGCACTGCTCGCGATTTTTTTCACGGTATCTTGATAATGCTGATAAGCATGATCACGTAATTTTGTGGTGATGGGGCCAGGATTAATGATGGAAACATAAATATCCGTGCCACGCAATTCTTGTCGCAAGGTATTACTGAATCCTTCCAACGCAAATTTAGAAGCGTTATACGCACCACAATATGCAACAGCCACGATGCCTAAAATAGAAGAGTTTTGAATAATACGGCCATGACCTTGTTTGCGCATAATGGGCAACACAAGCTGCGTTAGTTCAATCGCACCAAACACATTCGTTTCAAATTGCGCGCGTATTTCATCACGTGAAATATCTTCTATCGCGCCCGGTTGCACATAACCCGCATTATTAAACAATGCATCCAAACTGCCACCCGTTGCCGCTAACACCGTCTGCAATCCTTGTCGCAATGAGTCACTCTCATTGACATCAAGCGCCACACTTTCAAATCCTTCATCTTGCAGCGCTTTCACATCAGCCATTTTCCGCGCCGTTGCAAACACCCGATATCCCCGTTCTTTAAGCGCCACAGCCGCCGCATGCCCAATACCACTCGAACAACCAGTGATGAGTATGGATTTTGCCACCATGACACCTCCTAATCCCTTGGTTAATAGAAAAAATTCGATGGTCGCATACTCTCGACAATTTGCAAGGAATTTTTCTAACAATAGGATTACTAATATTAATATTTTCTTAATGTTAGTTGGATAAGATGCGATTAGCCTCGTGAGTTAGATTAACCGATGGATGGTATAAAATTTTTATAGGAACCTAGATTTAGGAGATGTAATGATGACAGATACAAGACGTGATCCTCTGTTGAATAATCGTGATTCCCTGTTGAATGAGATTCGAGATGAATTAATTGATTACGAATCTATTATGGGATTGGTGTTTCAGGGACACTCAGAAGATAAAAATGGTGCAGGGTCATCCTCTCAGTCGGAACGTTATCGTACTGACACTGAAACTAAACGCAAACGTAAGGTTACTGGAGATCGAAAGTTAGCGGCTTTTGCACTACGGGATGCATTTGAAATATTAAATAAGCGTATAAAAGATATTGATGCTAATGACAGCTTACTACCGGAAGAAAAGAGTCAACGTGAAGCGAAGGCTTATAAAGATTTTGAAGATGCCTTGGATGATGCAGTGATCATGAATGTGCGTTCCCATGGCACATGGAATCGCAAGGCAAGCGACTTATATCGAATAATCCAAAGTACGAAAAAAAGGGCTTCTAAATTTACGACAAATCTTGAAACAAGAAAGGCGCTGAGAACGTCTGCGGCAGAATTATCACTTGAAAGATCTAGGTTGACTAATTCGATTAAGGCACTTGAAAAGCAACTAGGATCTGTAAGAGAAAGCAGTCAAGAGACTGAAGAGCGATTATTGGCGAGCGAGTCTCTTGTGGAATCACTAGGAGCGACTACAAAATCACAGGGAGAGACTATAAATAAACTGAACGAATCTAGAGAATTAAAAATTCGGGAAGTGCAAAAACTTGAAGAAGCAAACGAAGCCCAGGCGAAAACAATCGGCGCTCAGGAGAAAATAATCAGCAACCTTGAAAGAGAATTGGAACAACAAACGAAACCGCCTGCACAACAAAAATCGTCAGAATCGAATAGTCTATTAGTGCGACAACGACGGTCAGGCTCAACTCCAATCCAGCGCCGAAGCCCAAGCACAAGTCCTAGCGCAAGCCCAAACTCAAGTCCAATCCAAAGTCAACGCCGTCCTCACAAGCGACGAGTGGACGTTATGGAAAGAGATGAGCAAGATAGGTTAAGGGCAGAGGCAAAAGAGCAAAAGCTTGCGAACGAGAAATTAATAAAAGGTATCGAAACATTGCAAGCAGAACATGAGAAATTAATAGAAACTTATAGTAAAGCTAGCGAAAACCTAACCACAGAAAATGAAGATTTGAGAAAATTAAACAAGGAATTACAAGAACAAATAAGCCTTTGGGAGGCGATCGTTGAATTTCTTAGAGTAGGACTTGGCATTAATTTTATGAGTCTATTTTCTTCCGCGCAAGAAAGTATGAAGAAAAGGAAACCCAATGAGCATTTCAATGCTAATCGAAAACAAATTATCAAAGAAATAACGGAAGCGATGGTTCAGAGAGAGAGAGAAATTAATGACATTGCAGCATCACAAGACCGGCAAATGCAACCGGGAACAAAAACAAGTTTATTAGACTTAGTTGGGGGAGTTGGGGGATTTTTTACTAAAAGTAATGCTCGTTCTGCTGCTGCTGATGAAAAAATGGAGACACCTGCTCTTCCTCCTACTGCTAGCAACGGAACGTCTTCAACTAGTTTTTTTATCAAACTTTTTCAAGGTAAGACTGCAACTCCAAGGGCCGGAACGCCAGGAGATGCAGCGTATCCTTTAGCGCTCACTAATCATCCTGATGATGATAAACAAGATGTTGCAGAATCCTCAGTCCAAAAACCCACAGGATCCTAATCTCGCTCACTCCTCTCCAAGTCCCATAGGCGTCAACTTAAGGATTGATTGTCATGCGAGCGTTGGCTGGCATCCAGAAATGACTGTGTAGAAAAGCCTGGATGCCAGCCGACGCTCGCATGACAATTCATTTTTTGCTCTCATCAATCCTTAAGTTGACGCCTATGCCCCAAAAAGGCGCGCCCACCCAGCGTGTCTTTTTTCCTGCAACTTTAACTGTACTATTCCCCCTCGCTCTTATTAGAATGTTGAAATTTTTGTAGTGTTATTTTTCAGGGTGGGTTTATGCCAATTTATGAATATGAATGTGCGGCATGCGGCCATCACATGGAAGCGTTTCAAACGATGAGTGAGCCTGCGTTGACTAAGTGTCCGACTTGTCAACAGGCCGCGTTGCAAAAACTGATATCAGCATCGGGCTTTCAATTAAAGGGCACGGGATGGTATGTGACCGATTATCGCGACAAGGCGAAACCGAAAGCGGCGAGTGAGGGGGAAAGTAGTGGACAGAAAGAAGGTGGTGGGGATGCGAGTGGTGGGGAGTCTGCCACAACGACGGATACTAAAACAGATACCAAAAAAGACACGAGCGCCACTTAACCAGTAATGACACAACAAGGTAACACCAAATGATTGCATACATACGCAAATGTTTTATCTCTGGCCTCTTGGTTTGGCTGCCCATTTTAGTCACGGTATTTGTCATCAAATTTTTGGTGGATTTGCTGAGTAAATCGTTACTGTTGCTGCCAGCACAATACCAACCGGATGTGTTGCTTGGTTTTCATATTCCCGGCATGGGCGTGTTGTTAACCGTGTTAGTGTTATTGTTCTCCGGCGCATTTGCCGCCAATTTTGTTGGGCGACGTTTTGTCGCAGTCGGTGATGCGATGATGGGACGCATTCCGCTCGTGCGTAGTATCTACACCGGCGTGAAGCAGATGACGCAAACTTTGTTAGCGCCCGGTGGGCAAGCATTTCGCAAGGTATTATTAGTGGAATATCCTTGTGCAGGTGTGTGGAGTATCGCTTTTCAAACAGGTGAAGTGGCGAAGGAAGTGCAACTTGCGTTGGGTCAAGAAGCCATGGTCATTTATTTTATTCCAACGACACCCAATCCTACTTCTGGTTTTCTGATGATGACCCCACGTAGCCGCGTCATTGAGCTGGATATGAGTGTTGATCAAGCGCTAAAATTGGTGATTTCGTTAGGAGTGGTGCAGCCTGGTTCGACAACGCCTGCTGCAAAAAAAAGCAAACAACATTTAGTCTAAAGGTAATTTTACATGCGTAGTCATTATTGCGGCGAAACAACGCTCGCGTTGTTGGATCAGGAAGTGACACTAGCCGGTTGGGTGCATCGACGACGTGATCATGGTGGTGTGATTTTTATTGACTTGCGTGATAGAGCAGGCATCGTGCAAGTGATAGTCAATCCCGCACAAAAAGAAGCCTTTGCCAAAGCCGAATCATTACGCAGTGAATTTGTGGTGCAAGTGAAGGGCAAGGTTAAAAAGCGTCCACAAGGAACGGTCAATGCTAATTTGCCAACAGGCGAGATAGAAGTTGAAACCTCGCAATTAACCATACTGAATCGTGCAGAACCGCTGCCATTTCCTATCGACGATGAATACCATGAAGTGGGCGAAGAAACGCGACTGCGTTATCGCTACCTCGACATCCGCCGTCCCGAAATGTTGCAACGTTTGCAATTTCGCGCGCGCATCGCGCGTTATCTCAGGCATTATCTCGATGAGCACGGCTTCATCGATGTGGAAACACCTTTTCTGACGCGTGCAACACCCGAAGGCGCGCGTGATTATTTAGTGCCATCGCGCACACGTCCCGGTTGTTTTTTTGCATTACCGCAATCACCACAACAATTTAAACAATTGCTGATGATGGCGGGCATTGATCGCTATTACCAAATCGTCAAATGTTTTCGCGATGAAGATTTACGCGCTGATCGTCAACCGGAATTCACCCAGCTCGATATTGAAACGTCTTTTTTACAGGAAGGTGAGATACAAGCGCTCGCGGAAAAGATGATACATGGTTTGTTTAAAAGCTTACTCGATGTTGACTTACCCGAGCCTTTTCCGCGCCTGACTTATGCGGAAGCCATGCACCGTTTTGGTTCGGACAAGCCTGATTTGCGCATTCCACTTGAATTGGTGGAAGTGGGTGATTTGCTGCAGGAAGTGGAATTTAAAATATTCGCCGATGCTGCAAACGATACGCATAGCCGTGTCGCTGCGCTTTGTGTGCCAGGTGGCGCTAATATCAGTCGCAAAGAAATTGATGATTATACCAATGCCATTCGAGGCTATGGCGCGCGCGGGTTGGCTTACATCAAAGTGAATGCAGCCGGTAAAGAAGGTTTGCAATCACCGATATTAAAATTTTTACCCGATAAAACAATTGATGCTCTACTTGAACGCACGCAAGCAAAAGTGGGCGACATCATTTTCTTTGGTGCGGATAAAACCAAAGTAGTGAATGAGTCACTCGGTGCTTTACGTCTCAAAATCGGCCACAGTCGTGGCATGGTGACAGATGGTTGGCGCATTGTGTGGGTGGTAGATTTCCCAATGTTTGAACAAGGTGAAGGCCGTTTGTCTGCTTGTCACCATCCATTCACCGCACCGCAAGTAGAAACGGTCGCTGAGCTCATGCAAGATCCTGCGCATGCACTCGCTCGCGCCTACGACTTGGTGTTAAATGGCACGGAATTGGGTGGCGGTTCAGTGCGCATACACAAAGCAGATATGCAAAAAGCGGTGTTTAGTGTGCTCAACATTCAACATGAAGAAGCTGAAGAAAAATTTGGTCATCTGTTAACGGCCATGCGTCTTGGTTGTCCACCGCATGGTGGTATTGCGTTTGGTCTCGATCGTTTAGTCATGCTGATGGCAGGTGTCACTTCCATACGCGATGTCATTGCTTTCCCAAAAACACAAACGGCAACGGACCCACTCATGGATGCACCCGCCACCGTCACAGCAGAACAATTAATTGAGTTACACATTCGCGTAACGAAGGTCAGGGAATAATATGGCAGGGCATAGCAAGTGGGCTAACATCAAGCGGCATAAAGCCAAAGTTGATGCGAAACGCGGCAAGCTTTATACCAAAATCATCAGAGAAATTACCGTTGCAGCAAAAATGGGTGGCAGTGATGACAATGCCAATCCGCGTTTGCGTGCAGCGCTTGATAAAGCACAAGACGCCAACATGACCAAAGATGTCATCGAGCGTGCAATTAAGCGTGGTGTTGGTGGTATGGATGGTGATGATGTCGAAGAAATTCGTTACGAAGGTTATGGACCCGGCGGCATTGCTGTCATGGTGGATTGCATGACCAACAATCGCAATCGCACTGTCGGCGAAATACGTCATGCCTTCACCAAAAGTGGTGGCAATCTCGGTACCGATGGCTCAGTCGCTTATCTCTTCAAAAAACAAGGCCAACTGACATTTGCACCGGGCGTTAACGAAGACCAATTAATGGAATGTGGCATGGATTTAGGTGTCGAAGATATTGTTATCAATGATGATAAGAGCATGGATGTGATCACCACACCCGATACGTTTTACGCTACCAAAACAGCACTCGTTAAAGCCGGTCTGCAACCTGCAGCAGCGGATGTTTTAATGCGAGCGATGACCAATGTTGCGATTACCAATAAAGAAACCGCAGAAAAAGTCATGAATTTGATTGATACCCTGGAAGATATAGATGACGTACAATCAGTTTATTCCAACGCAGATATTCCGGATGCGATACTAAACGAGTTGGATTAGTTGTACTGCGGCTATAAAAAAATTCATGCAAGGAGTATGCACATGACCGTGATCATCGGCATCGATCCGGGTTCTCGCCGTACTGGCTTTGGCGTGGTGAAGCTGGAGGGCAATCGCCACATCTATATCACCAGTGGTTATCTCGATCTCACTCCTTATCCTGCTTGCGAACGGTTGCGGCGTATTTTTTTGGGTTTGCAAAGTATCATCGCTGATTATCAACCGCATGAAGCGGCGATCGAACAAGTATTCATGCATGAAAACCCTGGTTCTGCGTTGAAATTAGGTCAAGCACGGGGAGCAGCGATTGTGGCATTAAATATTCCTGTCGCAGAATATTCAGCGCGTCAGGTAAAAAAATCTGTGGTCGGTCATGGAGCGGCTAATAAAGAGCAAGTACAATTCATGGTAAAACGTTTGTTAAATGTTGCAAGCACACTGCAAGCTGATGCTGCCGATGCGCTCGCCATTGCACTTTGTCATGCGCATGCGCGGCATTTAAAAAAAATCGTTGAGGGACATTCATGATAGGACAATTACGCGGCATCATCATTGAAAAACTTGGCTCACAAGTCGTGCTCGATGTGCAAGGCGTCGGTTATGAAATTGATGTGCCGCTCAGTACTTTTTATCAATTAGGTGAGGTTGGGCAAGAAATTGTATTGCTGACACATTTTGTGGTGCGCGAAGATGCGCATCATCTTTATGGTTTTTACACGCGCGAAGAACGTCTTTTGTTTCGCACCTTACTCAAAGTAAATGGTGTCGGTCCGCGTTTAGCACTGACAATTTTATCAAGCACTGCACCCGAAGAATTTGTGCGCTGCGTTAGCAATAATGACACCGCAAGCTTAGTGCGCTTGCCAGGCATCGGTAAAAAAACCGCAGAACGCTTGGTCATTGAAATGCGCGATAAATTAGCGGATTGGTGTCAACTACCTAAAGGATCAGGCGAGATGGCAGTGCAACATGAACCATCTAGTCGTCATTCCATTTTACAAGATGCTATTTCTGCTTTGCTCACCTTAGGTTATAAACAACAAGAAGCGAATCGTTATGTGACCAAAGTGGATGATGGTAGTGCAACCAGTGAAGAACTGATACGCCGCGCTTTACGGGAGATAATGTAATGCAGCATACCGATAGAATTATTGCGCCTGAAGAACAACAAACTGATCCAATAGACCGCGCACTGCGTCCGAAACGTTTGCAAGATTATATTGGTCAAGAATCCGTGCGTGAACAAATGGCCATATTCATCACCGCTGCCAAAGGGCGCGGCGATGCACTCGATCACGTGCTGATATTTGGGCCGCCGGGTTTGGGCAAAACGACATTAGCAAATATTATCGCGAACGAATTGGGGGTGAGTTTGCGACAAACATCCGGTCCCGTGTTAGAACGTCCTGGCGATGTCGCGGCATTGCTGACGAATTTGCAAGCGGGCGATGTGTTATTCATTGATGAAATTCATCGTTTAAGTCCTGTGGTCGAAGAAGTGTTGTATCCAGCGATGGAAGATTATCAAATCGATATCATGATAGGTGAGGGCCCTGCTGCGCGCTCCATCAAATTGGATTTGCCACCGTTTACGCTCATTGGTGCGACAACACGCGCCGGTCTTTTAACGTCGCCATTGCGCGATCGTTTTGGCATTGTGCAACGTCTCGAATTTTATCAAGCAGCAGAACTCGCGCAAATTGTATTGCGTTCAGCACAAATTTTGAAAGTGGCAATCGAAGCCGATGGTGCGGCTGAAATTGCGCGCCGCTCACGTGGTACACCGCGTATTGCTAATCGTTTATTGCGTCGTGTCCGCGATTATGCCGAAGTAAAAGCAAATGGTGACATCACCAATACCATCGTGAAGCAAGCGCTCGATTTCTTGAACGTCGATAGCTTAGGCTTTGATGTGATGGATCAAAAATTACTGCTCGCCCTCATCGAAAAATTCAGCGGCGGTCCCGTTGGTTTAGAAAGTTTAGCGGCGTTTATCAACGAAGAAAAAGGCACCATCGAAGATGTCATCGAACCTTTCTTAATCCAACAAGGTTTTATGTTACGCACGCCTCGTGGCCGCATCGCCACCAAATATGCTTATGCCCATTTTGGCTTAAAACCATCAGACAGGTGGCTCGCAACTCAGAATGTGAGTTTTCTTGAGGGAGTGGAGTGAGGTTATTTGCACCTAAGCTAAGCAGACGATAAACTGTCCCAACGTCTATTCGGAGAGTATTACAGTGAACTATGATGCGACCCTGCTCAATTATTTTTTAAATGCAAGTCTTGTTGTCAAATGTGTCATGCTGATACTGATCAGCGCATCTATTTTTTCTTGGACTTACATCCTACAACGCAGTTTTTACTTAAAAAATATTGGGAAATCTGCCAATTTATTCGAACAAGCATTTTGGTCTGGCGAAGCTTTATCCAAATTGTATGCTTTAGGCGAGCGGCATAAAGGGTCGCTACAAGGTGTTGAAGCGATTTTTATCGCGGGTTTTCATGAATTTTTGCAATTTCGCAAACAAGCAGGCGCATCGTTGTCGCAAGTCATGGAAAACACTAGGCGCGCGATGCAAGTCGCGCAAATGCGGCAGCAAGATGAGCTTGAGCGTCATTTGCCTTTTCTCGCCATTGTGGGTTCCACCAGTCCATACGTTGGTTTGTTTGGGACGGTGTGGGGAATTATGCAAGCTTTTCGTGCGTTAGCCAATGTGCAGCAAGCGACCATATCCATGGTTGCACCGGGCATTGCAGAAGCGCTGATTGCAACGGCACTTGGTTTATTCGCAGCGATTCCAGCGGTTATCGCTTATAATCGTTTCATCACTGACATTGGTCGCTTAATGAATCGCTTTGATGCGTTTCAGGCGGAATTAACCAATGTGCTCATTCGTGATTCAGAACAGCATCCTGCTCAATTAGACATAGCGGAGTAATGACCATGGCGCATTTGCATCAACCGGGTTCACGGCGGCCGATGTCGGATATCAATGTGGTGCCTTTCATCGATGTCATGTTGGTGTTGCTCGTCATCTTCATGATTACCACACCGCTATTAACGCAAGGCGTTAAGGTAGATTTACCCAAAACAGCGGCCAATGCCATCAATGAGCAGCAAAAAGAACCTTTGATTGTGACGGTTGACTCTGCCGGTCATTTTTATCTCAACTTGGCAGAAAAACCCAATCAAGCCATCACTGCACGCACGCTGACGCAACTTGCGAAACAACAATTGACAGCAACCGGTGGCAGTGAGCGGCCCGTGCTCGTGCGTGGCGATAAAAATGCCAATTACGGTAACGTAATGGAAGCCATGGTCTTGTTACAACAAGCGGGCGCAAAAAGTGTTGGTTTGATCACGCAACCTCTTCCTGCTAATGCCACTGCCAGTTGATCAGCCATGGCAGTGCGAGCGTCTAAACATTACTTCCTTTACTCAATACTTTTTCATTTCTTTCTTTTAATCTTGTTCACCCTCAGTGTGCATTTTTCTGCACCGCTTTTTGTGGTGGAAAATACCAATCAGCATGATGTCATCAGTGCAGTCGTTTTAGGTGATACGGCAAAAAGCAAAATTTTACCGAAAGAACGTAGCAAAGAAGCAGTAAAACCTGCGCCGCAACAACTCAGCAAAAAATTAGCCGCTGTTTTGCCATTAGAGAAAGATGTCATTGCACTGAAGCTTGCAAAGAAAAAAAAGATTGCCTTGGAAAAAATGTTAGCTGCAAAAAAGCGCCGCGATTTATTAGCAAAAGAATTGTTAGCGGAAATTAAAAAACAAAATATCAAACAAAAAAAATTGCAAACGGCTTTCGAAAAAACGTTGCGTGTTGAAGCCGAAAAAACCATGCGTCAGCAATTATTAGATGAAGACATAAAATTGCAAGCAGACGCAGCGCGATTGTCACAAGGCATCGTCAACAAATATGCAGCGCTCATCAAGCAAGCCATCGAATCACATTGGTTGTTACCACCGGATATCAATAAAAAATTATCTTGCGAATTGATGATACGTCTTGCACCAAATGGCACCGTACTCGATGTGCAAATTACTCGCTCAAGCGGTGATCCTGCTCTCGATCGTTCGGCACGTGCTGCTGTTATGAAAGCATCTCCATTACCGGTGCCAACAGAACACAAGGCCTTTTTATCTTTCCGCGAATTTGCATTGAAAGTGAAACCAGAAAATATTTTGGCGAATGGACAGTTGTGATCTGACGGTGAGAAGAGTTAATCTTCTGTCTAGGATGATCATTCAGGGAGAGTAAGCGTGGCAATGGCATTTTACTTGGTTAGCGTCGCGCTTATTCTGCTGCTTGGCTATGCACTCCTGCATCAGCACAAAAAAATAAAACAATGGCAACAGCAACAGTTGCACGAAACAACGGTGCGCGAACAAGCTATCGCTACTGAAAATAAGCTACATCATGAAGTCACTCAACTGCAAAATAAATTGCAGCATGCGTTGCAAGATCCGGTGACGCATTTGTTAGGTTGGCAGTTATTTGAAGATAGGCTGAAGCAAAACATTAAAGAAAGTGCGCGTTACCAGTTCACCATGGGCTTGTTGTTAGTGGATATTGATGCGTTCAAAGTCATTAATGATGGTTTAGGTTATCAAGTTGGCGATGCATTGTTGTTAGAAATTGCAAAGCGTCTTGAAACGTGTATTCGGCAAGTCGATAGTCTCACACGACTAAATAAAGATACCTTTGTGGTGCTACTGACTAAGCTTGCGAAACCGGAAACCGCGGCAGTGGTTGCACAGCGCATACTACAAGCTTTTGTTGATCCTTTTCAGTTAGCTGAGCAGGAATTATTTATCACTGCTTGCGCAGGCATTGCGATTTATCCAGCCGATGGTGAAGATGTGGCGACGCTATTGCAAAACGCTGACGATGCTTTGCAGACAGCAAAACAGCATGGCAAACACGTTTATCAGTTTTATCAGGAAAAAATCAACACCGATAGTCAACGCGAGCTCGCGTTGCATAACAGCTTAGGTCGCGATACGGTCTTTGACGAATTGGTTATTTACTATAAACCCATTATTAATGTGCAAAGTAACGCGGTTTTTGCGATGGATGTCCTCTTGTCGTGGCAGCATCCGCGTTTTGGTTTGATTACGTCGCAAGAATTATTTAGTTATGCAGAAAGACAGCGTAAATTAGATGGCATCACGGAATGGTTGATCACCACGGCCATGCGGCAATTTCAACAGTGGCATTCTTTAGGTTTTTGTCCCGAGGTGTTAAGCATACCCGTCTTGGTGTCACAGCTGGTGAATAGCCATTTTATTTATCGCCTCTCACAACTTTTACAAGAAGTTCACTTTGAACCGTCACAACTCATGCTCACTATCAAAGAAGCGAGCATAACATCCGAGCCAGATGCGCTCAAAAAAGCATTTAACATGTTGAACTACCTGGGTGTGAAATTAGCCATCGATCACTTTGGCGCAGCTGCTTTTTCGCTACGGCAGTTGCAACAATTGACGGTGAATTACTTGCGAGTGGATGCATTACTAACCGCCGATATTGTTGCTAGTCCACAAACAGTGGGATTAATGGAGGCGCTGCAATTGCTCGCAAAAAATTTAAGGATTGCATTAATTGTTGATGAGGTGAGCAGTGAGCAAGAAATTGTTATTTTGCAAAAATTAGGTTGCTCACTGCTGCAGGGGAGTTATTTTGGGACAGCACTCAGTGCAAAAGAAGTGACTGACCAACGAACGCAACATGCGTAATATATTATTTTCTCCAAGCCAAACTTATGCTATAAAATTTCACTCTGACACGCGAGGATAAATAAACATGCGTCATTCCATCCGTCTTTTGGCCATTGTGCTGTTGCTACTGCTCCCTTACTCCGCATGGGCGATTTTAAGCTTGGAATTAACACAGGGAGTGTCAGGCGCCATTCCCATTGCGGTCGTGCCTTTTGCCACGCAAGGTGAGACGTTGCCACAAGATATCTCGGCCATTATTGGCAAAGATTTGGAAAACAGTGGGCGTTTTAAAGTGTATGGTCGCCATATGCTCAATGAATTTCCAAGTGAGGCAAGCCGTGTTTCGACAGATTATTTTCGTCAATTAGGCACGGATAATGTGGTGATTGGCAAAATCGATATCCAGGCAGATGGTCAATACCAAGTGAGTTTCCAATTGCTGGATATGCTGCAAGCCAAGGGTTCAACGGCAGTGCTAAACAAGCAATATACGGTCACCGGTCAAAACCTACGTGCTGTTGCACATCATATCAGCGACCTGGTTTATCAACATTTAACCGGTACGCGTGGCATATTCTCGACTAAACTCGCATATGTTGTGGTCAAGCGCGGTGGGAATAGTCCACCGCATTATATCTTGGAAGTATCCGATCAAGATGGCTATAACCCCCGTCCCATGTTGGATTCGAGCCAGCCTATCATGTCACCGGCGTGGTCGCCCAATGGCAAGCTGATTGCTTATGTTTCTTTTGAAAATCGGCGTGCCAGTATTTATCTTCAAGACGTTGCAATGGGCACGCGTCATTTGCTAAGTGAATTCCCGGGCATTAATGGTGCGCCGGCTTGGTCGCCCGATGGCAGACGTTTAGCATTAGTGTTGTCAAAAAGTGGTTCGCCCAATATTTACCTCATGGATATTGCAAGTCGTCATTTAACGCAAATTACCCACGATTTTTACATAAACACAGAACCTGCTTTTTCGTCGGATGGCACATCGTTATTATTTACCTCGAATCGCAGTGATGGTCGACCACAAATTTACCAAGTCAATTTGCGGACACTTGCGACATCGCGTCTTTCCTTTGATGGCGATTATAATGCGCGTGCTTCTTATACGCGGGATGGCAAGCATGTGGTGATGATTCATCGCGTTTCCGGTATTTACAATATTGGCTTCCTCAATTTAGATAACGGCACGATGCGTGTGCTGACACCACCCGCTGTCGATTCCGCATCGCCCAGCATGGCGCCTAACGATAGCATGGTGCTCTACGATACGGTTTATAATGGCCGCAATGTGTTGGGCATGGTTTCATCAGATGGACGGGTACAATTGGTGTTACCAGCGCGTGATGGTGATGCGCAAGATCCCGCTTGGTCACCGTTTTTAACATGATGTTAAAAGGTTTTGTTTCGAGGTATACTTTTTCAAATTTATTTTCGTTATGAGGACAGGATCATGAAATTAAAAAAATGGGCGCAAGTCATCGCCATCGCCTGTGGCATCATCACCCTGACTGCGTGTGCAACGCGACACAAGGCGACAGATGATGCGGCAATTAACGAAGCCAATGCGGCTTACAACGACAATGGCGCAGCACAAACCACGGGTTTAGGTGATGGCTCATCGGGTTTTGGTGATGCTGCTTCTGGCTCGCGACAACGTTTAGCTTCCGAACGCGTTTATTATTTTGATTACGATAGCAATGTGGTTCATGAACAAGATAAACCAGCGATTACGGCGAATGCGCGATATTTGGCAGCCCATCCGAATGCCCAAGTCATGGTTGAAGGTCATACGGATCCCCGTGGTAGTCGTGAGTACAACATTGGTTTAGGTGAACGTCGCGCGAAATCTGTTGCTGAGATATTGGCAGCAAAGGGATCTAACCGTTCGCAAATTCGTGTTGTGAGTTATGGTGCTGAAAAATTAGCTTCAACGGGACACACCGAAGCCGATTATCAGCGTGATCGTCGTGCTAACTTGGACTATTCGCAGCGCTAAACTTATGAATATTATTTTACGTTTTACGTTAGTGATGGGCTTTGCACTTTGTTTTGGTGCAACGCAACTTGTTTTTGCTGAATCAGCGCCAGTTTATGATGCGGATGCACTGCCTGATCAATTTGATACCGGCCCCGATCAAGATAAAGATTTGCCACCGCCACCGCCGCCTGGCCAAGAAGGCGCCTATGTATCTAATCAGGGCACGACGACGTCTGCTGTGCCTTCAGCAACGATCAGTGTCGAGCAACGCTTGCGACGTATGGAGCAGCAACTCAACAATATGCAAAGTAACGATGCTTATGCCCGTATCGATTCATTGCAAACGCAAGTGCAAGCGCTACGTGGTCAAGTTGAGCAACTGACCCATCAACTGCAAACACTGCAATCGGATTTAGCACAAAAGAACGCAAGCCCCGCAAAACCAGTCGCAGCCACCGGTGATCAGACGGCAGCTGCAAATGCAGATGACCAGACGACAGCCACACCTGCAACGACGAAAGCGCAGCGCAAAAAGGCTAAATTAGCGGTGAAAGCAGCGGCAGCAGCTGATGTCGCGGCACTCAGTCAGGGCAGTGACAGTAATGCAGGCGATGCGGCTAAATCAGCGGAAGATCAACCTAATGTTGCTGAAGAACAACAAATTTACCAAACCGCTTATAACTTCATCAAAGCAAAAAAATACGATGATGCGGTGAGCACGTTGCAAGCCATGTTGAAAAAATACCCATCCGGTCAATTTGCTTCCAATGCTCATTATTGGCTAGGCGAATTATATAATCTCATGAGCAAAAATGATGCGGCGCTGACTGAATTTAGCACAGTCGTTGATCGTTATCCCGATAGCCCACGGGTATCCGATGCACAATTGAAAGTGGGTTTGATCTATGCTGCTGAATCCAATTGGGGCGAGGCAAAGGGTGCTTTCAAGAAAGTCATCAATCACTATCCCGGTTCTGCTTCGGCTCGTCTTGCTTCTGAACAATTAAAACAAATCCGAACGGCAGGTCATTAGCGGTCGTGGATAAGTTGCGTCTCACCGAAATCTTTTACTCCTTACAAGGTGAAACACGGACAGTCGGCTTGCCGACTGTTTTCGTTCGTTTAACAGGCTGCCCGCTGCGTTGTCACTATTGCGATACTGCTTATGCTTTCCACGGTGGTCGTTGGTATGAGATGGCGGCCATATTGGCGGCAGTCAAATCGTATCAAGCACAGTATGTGACAGTGACAGGTGGTGAGCCATTGGCACAAAAAGGTTGTTTGACGTTGTTGCAGCGTCTTTGCGATGAAGGCTATGAAGTGTCGCTGGAAACCAGTGGTGCGTTGGATATTGCAGCGGTGGATGAGCGCGTCATTAAAGTGCTGGATATCAAAACGCCTGGCTCAGGGGAAGTAGCAAAAAATCGCTGGGAAAATCTGGCGCATCTCCTCCCGCACGATCAAGTCAAATTTGTGATTTGCGATGAAGCCGATTATTTTTTTGCAAAGAGCATACTCGAGCAATACCCGCTGGCAGCAAATTGTCAGGTTTTATTTTCACCGAGCTACAATGAGCTGCATCCCGGTGTGCTTGCTGATTGGATATTGCGCGATAAGTTACCGGTGCGCTTGCAAATTCAATTGCATAAAGTGTTATGGGGCGATGTGGTCGGAAAATAATTCCCCAAAATAATGCCCTTTCTCGCATTGATATTTTTCCCAGAATCAGTAATATAACTCGCTCTGCAAATGATGTTTTTATTGGGTCGTTAGCTCAGTCGGTAGAGCAGCAGGCTTTTAACCTGTTGGTCCTGCGTTCGAATCGCAGACGACCCAACCCATAAATTGTCCTACTTATGTTACCCTTGATCTTAGACAAATCACCCTCATCTTTACTAACATGGATAGAAAATGAGGCGACAACACCATGCGTATGGATAAATTAACCACTAAATTTCAAACGGCATTAGCCGATGCGCAATCGCTTGCGTTAGGTCGTGACCAAGCCGTGATTGAACCGTTGCATGTCATGAAAGTATTGCTGGATGAAGAAGGTGGCAGTATTCCCGCGCTGCTGCAAAAGGCGCAAGTAAATCTTGCGAGCTTGCGTAAAGCTGTCGATGCGGCGCTCAACCGCTTACCGAAAGTGGAAGGAACGGGTGGTGAGATTCATGTGTCAAATGAGCTCAATCGCATACTCAACTTAATGGATAAGTTGGCACAAAAACGTAAAGATCAATACATTTCCAGCGAATTATTTTTATTAGCAACCTGTGAAGACAATGGCACCTTGGGCGATTTGTTACGCCATAGTGGTGCAACAACAAAAGGGCTAGAAAAAGTGATAGACGAAGAACGTCAAGGACAAAAAGTAGATGATCAAAATGCAGAAGAACAGCGTAATGCGCTGACAAAATATACCATTGATCTCACGTCACAAGCTGAAAAAGGTAAGCTGGATCCGGTCATTGGACGTGATGCCGAAATTCGTCGCACCATACAAGTTTTGCAACGGCGCACCAAAAATAATCCGGTGTTGATTGGCGAACCCGGTGTTGGCAAGACGGCCATCGTGGAAGGATTAGCGCAACGTATTATCAATGGAGAGGTACCAGAAGGATTGCGCGAGAAGCGCTTGCTGGCACTCGATCTTGGTGCGCTCATTGCAGGTGCAAAATTTCGCGGCGAATTTGAAGAACGTTTGAAAGCGGTGTTAAAAGAATTGGCGAAGCAAGAAGGGCGCGTCATTTTATTCATCGATGAATTACACACCATGGTGGGTGCTGGTAGAGCAGAAGGGTCGATGGATGCTGGCAACATGTTAAAACCAGCCTTAGCGCGCGGTGAATTGCATTGTGTTGGCGCGACCACGTTGGATGAATATCGCAAATACATAGAAAAAGATGCTGCCCTTGAGCGTCGTTTTCAGCGCGTGCTTGTGGATGAGCCGAGTGTTCAAGATACCATTGCCATTTTGCGTGGCTTAAAAGAGCGTTATGAATTACATCATGGTGTTGAAATAACGGATGCCGCCATTGTTGCTGCAGCCATGTTATCACACCGCTACATCACCGATCGTAATTTGCCGGATAAAGCCATCGATCTCATTGATGAAGCCGCAAGTAATATTCGCATGGAAATCGATTCGAAACCGGAAGTCATGGATAATCTCGAACGACGCATCATTCAATTAAAAATAGAACGCGAAGCACTGAAAAAAGAAAAAGATGAGGGATCAAAAAAACATCTCGAAAAATTAGAAGCAGATTTACATAAATTGGAAGAGGAATACAAAAAATTAGAAACCATTTTACATGCCGAAAAAGGATCGTTGCATAATGCGCAAGCCATTAAAACCGAATTAGAAAAAGCGCGCACAGAATTTGAAGTGGCGCGTCGAGCGAGTGATTTAACGCGTATGGCAGAATTGCAATATGCAAAAATTCCAGAACTGGAAAAGCAATTAGCGGCAGCAAGTTCAAATGATACGAAAGAAGAATTGCAATTGTTACGCAACAAAGTCACGGATGAAGAAATTGCCGAAGTTGTTTCGAAGTGGACCCATATTCCCGTTGCTAAAATGCTCGAAAGTGAAAAAGAAAAATTATTGCTGATGGAAAAAGCATTACAACATCGTATCGTTGGTCAAAGTGAAGCAGTGACTGCAGTTTGTAACGCCATTCGCCGTTCACGCGCTGGGCTTTCCGATCCCAAGCGTCCCATTGGTTCTTTTTTATTTTTGGGGCCAACCGGTGTTGGAAAAACGGAACTTTGTAAAGCGTTGGCTGAATTTTTATTTGATACAGATGATGCGGTAATTCGTCTTGATATGTCAGAATTCATGGAAAAACATTCAGTATCACGCTTACTGGGTGCGCCACCCGGTTATGTTGGTTATGAAGAAGGTGGTTACTTAACCGAACACGTGCGACGCAAACCTTATTCAGTCATCTTGCTTGATGAAATCGAAAAAGCGCATCCCGATGTGTTTAATATTTTATTGCAAGTGTTGGATGATGGTCGTCTCACCGATAGCCAAGGTCGTACCGTTGATTTTCGCAATACGGTGATTGTGATGACCTCTAATTTAGGTTCTGAAATGATACAAAATATGTCGCGTGATCAAGATTATGTCGCGATGAAAAATGCGGTGATAGGTGTTGTCGGCCAGCATTTTAGGCCGGAATTTATTAATCGCATCGATGAGATGGTGGTGTTTCATTCACTGGATGAAGCACAAATTAAATTGATTGCTAATATACAATTAAAACGCTTGCAGGCCCGTCTTGCTGAGCGTGATTATGGCGTGATTATCTCCGATGAAGCATTGGATTATTTAGCAGCCACGGGGTATGATCCTTTTTATGGAGCAAGGCCATTGAAACGATCGATACAACAACACATTGAAAACCCCTTAGCTCAGGAAATACTAACCGGCAAGTTTGTGCCGGGTGATGTAATCAACATTGGATTTGTAAAAGACCATATCGTTTTTTCCAAAGGATGAACAACCATGTATAAACAAATTCTCTTCGCAACTGATTTAACCGATGATACCGACTACCTTATCGAAAAAGTTCGTCAGATACGTTCACTCACCAATGCGAAATTAAGTTTAGTACATGTGGTGGAACCACTTCCCGGTTATAGCTATGCTTACTTAGGCATAGAAGATATCGAAGGCCAACTGATTACCGAAGCGCAACAAGCGATGGAAAAATTGGGCGGCAAATTAAATGTCAACAAAGCAGATCAAGTCATTGTGGTCGGTCCCACGAAAACAAAAATCATGAAGACGGCGGAAGATGTCCATGCGGATTTAATTATTTGTGGCAGTCATGGTCGCCATGGTTTGTCATTATTATTAGGCTCAACTGCAAATGCAATTTTGCACGCAGCAAAATGCGATGTCTTGACGGTGCGCTTGCCTGAATCACTCGACTAAACTCACATGGAATATAAAGATTATTACGCTGTTTTAGGTCTCGATAAAAAAGCGAGTGCCGATGCCATCAAGCAGGCTTATCGACGCCTAGCACGCAAATTTCATCCCGATGTTAGCAAAGAAGCGAATGCAGAAGAAAAATTTAAAAATCTGCAAGAAGCTTATGAAGTTTTAAAAGATCCGGAAAAACGTGCTGCATATGATCAATTAGGCAGTCATTGGCGGCAAGGACAAGAATTTAAAGAACCGCCTGGCTGGGGTGGCGGACAAACACGATATTATACGGGCGATGCTGGCAATTTTTCAGAAGAAGATTTGGGTGGCTTCAGCGATTTCTTCACCCATTTATTTGGTGGTCGTGCTCGCGGTCAGTCGTTTGGTAGAGAGGGTTTTCAGCAGCGTCGAGAACGCGGTAGTGATCAACGCGCGACAGTACGCTTGACGCTGGAAGAAGCTTTTCGTGGCACCACAAAAAATTTGCATCTTGAATTGCCTGAAATGGATGCATCGGGTCGGGTGCATACTAAATCACGCGTTCTGAAAGTGAATATTCCGCCGGGCGCGATGCCTGGTCAACAATTGCGACTCGCAGGTCAAGCTTCACCCGGTATGGGTGGTGGACCTAACGGTGATATTTATCTCGAAATTGAAATTGAGCCGCATCGCTTATTTACACTCGAAGGACGCGATGTGTACCTCACCTTACCGGTCGCGCCTTGGGAAGCAGCACTTGGTGCTTCGATAAAAATTCCGACCTTAGCAGGTCCCGTTGGACTGAAACTAGCAGCGGGATCGCATGCCGGACAAAAGCTACGTTTGAAAGGACGTGGCATGCCAGGCAAGCCACATTCAGGCGATCAATATGCCATTGTGCAAATTGAAATTCCGCCAGCAGATACGGCAGCGAAACGCGAATTGTATGAAAAGATGGCAGTCACCCTGTCATTTAATCCACGACAGGGTTGGCCAGTTTAGGGAGACTTATGGAAAAGTACGAATTACTGATTATTGCCGATTACTCCGCGGACTCACTATTGGGATTTGAGGAATTATGCGAAAAATACGGCATTTCAGCGGAATACATTCATGCACTCATCGATTACGACATTATTCATCCTAAAGGCGACGTAACTGAAAAATGGGTGTTTGACATCACCGATTTGCGGCGGATTAATACGGCGCTACGTTTGCAGCATGATTTAGAGGTGAATATTGCAGGTGTTGCGTTGGTATTAGACTTGATGGATGAGCTGGAAAAGCTGCGTGCGCACATGGCGTTGATGGAGAAGCATTATGCGGGTAAGAGTTGAGGTTGTGTCATCGTTTACTTGCAGGATCTAGCAGTGTTGCATTCAGACGACGCGCTAGTACGTTGCCGCACTCAGCTTGTCTAAAGAATAGTCTCCTCGCTCCAAACGCGACATCCCTGTCGCTCCTGATTGCATCCTGCAATCGGTCGCTCGTCTGACTATTTTTTAGGCAAGCTGAGTGCGACACTGTGTCATTGTGCCAGCAATTGTCATGCCAGCCTTCGCTGGCATGACAATTGCTGCCCTTTTCTACGCACAATGACACAGTTCAGTGAATACTCTCCCTTGAAATGGGTAATAAATGTTCAAAAATGATTGAATAGGGATAATATCTGCCTTATGCTAGCTCTCTACTAAAGAAATCTAAGACCTAAAATATAAAAACAGATCGTGGAGAGTGGTATGCAACGCATTAGAGATAAAGGAAAAGAAAAGCTAACCGATAAAGATCATCTTATCTTTTTGCAAAAAAAGTTATTAGAAAGTTTCAACATCATGCGAGATTTATTTGCTGAGTTGCAACTAATGACGGCGTATTCGTCGACTGAATTTAGAAAAAAAAGTGAGCCTATTTTTATTTTAGTCAATGGACTCTATACCGTATTAGCAATTATTCAACAGTTAGGCGAGAAAATTAAAATAGTTGTCGAGCGTGATGCTACGCTTAATCAACACATGTATGCTTTCATCATTTCTTTAATGCCATATATAAAAAAAGGACACGGGCACACTCTTCTACACACATCCAATGATTTAATTTTGCAAGATTTTCAACGCATTTGTCAGTTTGTAGATGAAATCATGAAATACATCGAGAAAAATAATCTATGCAAATTTCTGCAATGCGAAATAACAGGCGCACCTTTTTCTTCGCCGCTTGAGCACGGTATGGGGAGAGCTAAATTAGCAGCGTTAATACAAACGTATGATGAAACAACACAACCAAATGAGATTGCGCCACCGATTCAGTGGTTGAAAGCGTTTCTTGAAATAACGCCTGACCCAGAAATTGATTTCACTGGTTTTAGTGACTTCGTCGCAAAAAATTACGGTGAAGTTCACGCAAATCAGCTTGGAAGCGGAACGTATCTCAAGAGTCAAAAGAAAGATGCGCAGCTGATATTGGCATTTGCGACAAAGCAACCATCTACGTTCACGGGTCTTAGTCAAGCGCAATCCTCTCACTTTGCTAAACTTCCAGATGAATTGATCATTCAAATGTTATGTTACTTGAAAAATCCCAGCGATCTTGTCGCCTTTTTATTACTAAATAGTGAATTATGCGCACTCGGAAAAGATAATATGGTCTGGCGCTCTTTACTAAGAGTAGGCGTAGCCGGTGGTTTTTTTGCTAAAAAAGAGGTGGCTAGTATTTATGACGAGGTGGTAAAAGAACAGCAACGACTGCCAAAAGAATTAGGTCGTCTACTTCGTCTCTATAACATGGATAGGCCGGAAGAAATCTTAAAGCTAAAACTCGATCCATACAAACTTCGCAATTATCTCATCTTCTACCGAGATGAAAGTAACATGACGCTGTTAGATCATGCTATTTTGCATGCCAAGAAAACGGAAAATTATGCTATTTTACACTTCTTTTATCGCAGGCTCATGGCTAGACGGTGCTATACCGGTGGGCATGTGAATAATTTGATATTTCATCATGTGGATGAATACCAACGGAACCAATTGCATTGGGCAGTCCTCTGTTTTTTACCTCGTGAAGAGCTAAAAGAACTCATCAGTAAAGATTCTCATTTGCCCATTGCTAGCACGGATATTTTTAATTGTGACAACTGGTATGGGAATAGAAAGCCTGACATCTATACATTAACCGATGGTGATATGACACCGCAGCATTATGCCGCCTATGCCGGCAACGAAACGGCAACACAGTTATTTCTTGAACGTGGTTATGATCCGAATGGCTGGTATGATTTAACGAAGGAGCGTCCTCGTCGTAGTCATTATTCAACGCCTCTGTATCATGCTGCTTTAAGAAATCAGGCAGGTAGTGCGCGCTTATTACTGGATCCTCAGTATGCGAGAACTTACGGAAACAACTATGAACAAGCAGATGCTAAGAACAAGTTGTTACTTGATCTTCTATCTGTACAGATATATAAACGCCAACCAAATGGCACGCCCGGCAGATCTCCTAATGACAAAGTGTGGGTAGATAAGCGAAACATGCCTTTGCAACTTTATAAAGATACGCCTTTATTTGCGGCGATACGGTGTTGCAAAGACACTGTTCTTTTAGAATTATTCATCAAGTACATAAATGAAAATGAAAACGCAGTGTTTGCCACAGTCTCACAGGCAGAAAGTGATATTAATTGTTTCCAATGGGCGGCCTATCTTGGCAACAAAAAAGCGATGGAAGCTTTGTTGCAACATACGACCGTTCCCTGGTTAACTACAAAAAATAGCTGTGGTGCTACTGTTCTGATGTACGCTGTGGCAGGTGGTCACATAGAAGTCGTCCAATTTTTGTTGAGTAAGCATGCTGATCTTTCCATCACCATGACAGCTAACGACAATATCCTTGGTGCAAGCAACAACGATACGCTCTTGCATATGGCAGCAAGAAAAGGACACACCGAGATCGTGCGTTTCTTGTTGGCGAAAATCGCCGAAATAAATAGTGCAGCAGATGTTGTCACAATCAATCCATATGCAAAAAATGCAGATGGCAAAACTTGGCAAGACGTTGCAACAGCAGATGTCAAAGACACCTTTTCTATCCAAGCGCCGGCGAAAAAAAGCTGGATGCCAGGATGGATGACCAGTCTCTGGAAAACAGAAGAACCCGAAATGATATCGCCGGAACCCAATAACCGAAACGAAGGCCCTTAACACTACGCTGTTTATTAGCAGAGTAGATGCTGTCATCCCAGCGAAGGCTGGGATCCTTAGACGCACAAGCAACCCGGGTTACGCGCTGCGCGCTACACCCAGGCTACAAATGCTGTGTCTTGTTAGTTACCAAATTGCTCAGCGACAAAATCCCAGTTAACAATATTCCAGAAATTGTCGAGGTATTTGGGACGCGCATTGCGGTAGTCGATGTAGTAGGCGTGTTCCCAGACATCGCAGGTGAGTAGGGCTTTTTTGTTGGCTTTGAGGGGAAGGCCGGCGTTGCTTTCGTTGATGATTTCGAGTTCGCCTTTGCTATCTTTGGCAAGCCAAGTCCAGCCGGAACCAAATAATTTGGTGCCAGATTCAGTAAATAATTTTTTAAATTCTGCAAATGAACCAAATTTTTTCTTGATGGCATCGGCCAATTTACCACTCGGTTCGCCGACACTTTTTGGTGTTAGGCAATACCAATAAAAGGTGTGATTCCAATCTTGGGCGGCATTATTAAAGAGTGGGCCACTCGCCTTCATGATGATTTCCTCCAAGGTGAGCGAGGCAAATTCAGTGTCTTTAATCAAGTTGTTGAGGTTGTTGACGTAGGCTTGGTGGTGCTTACCATAGTGATATTCTAAGGTTTCTTTGGAAAGATAAGGCTGTAGAGCATCCATCGCGTAGGGTAATTTTACTAACTCAAACATCAGTTGATCTCCTTTGACGAGCATGTTGTTGGTTTTGGGCTTCTATGGTATAAAGGCGTGCTTTATTAAGCAATAACTAATAGTCCACACGCGTATTACAACTCTTCGCCGGGTGCTTTGCTGCCGCTTTACCGCGGAAAATAAGTTGGCGGAAAGGATGCGCGGAGGCATAACCCAAGAGGAAAAATGATGAACATTTCTATTCAAGCTATGTTGAAGGCCGGCGTGCATTTTGGCCACCAAACCCGTTACTGGAATCCCAAAATGCAATCTTACATTTACGGTGCCCGTAACAAAATCCACATTATTGATCTCGGTAAAACGCTTCCCTTATTTGAAGATGCCCTCAACTTTATTAGTAGTATGGCAGCAAATAAAGGCAAGATTCTTTTTGTCGGCACTAAATATGCCGCACAAGATATCGTGCAGCAAGAAGCCGAACGTTGCAAAATGCCTTATGTAAATCGTCGTTGGTTAGGCGGTATGTTGACGAATTACAAAACCATTCGTCAATCCATCAAGCGCTTAAAAGAATTAGAAACCATGTTTGAAACCGGCAAATTTGGTCGGTTGACCAAGAAAGAAATTTTAAATCTGACGCGTGAAAAAGATAAATTGATGAGCAGCTTGGGTGGTATTAAAAACATGGGCGGCATTCCTGATGCATTGTTTGTCATTGATGTTGGTCACGAAAAAATTGCAATCGCAGAAGCCAATCGTCTTGGTATTCCAGTCATTGGTATCGTCGATTCCAATAATAATCCAGACGGTGTTTCTCACATTATTCCGGGCAATGATGACTCAACGCGCGCCATTCGTTTTTATACGACGACTGTCGCTGATGTGATTTTAGAAGCGCGTGTTGCAAGTGCACTCGATGTTGAAGCGGTGGATGAGTTTGTTGAAGTAGAGGCAGCCGCTGCAATCGAAGAAGTGGATGCAAAAAAAGCGGATGATGCGGATCAAACTGAACGAAGCGAGTAAATGAGGTGATGTGATGAGTACAACTCCAATTTCAGCTGCGCAAGTAAAAGAACTGCGGGAACAAACGGGCGCTGGCATGATGGAATGCAAAAGAGCGCTATCTGAAAGCGGCGGCGACATGGCAGGCGCGATTGATTTTTTGCGCAAATCAGGTGCTGCAAAAGCTGGTAAAAAAGCAGGTCGTATTGCAGCAGAAGGTGCCATCGCTATTATCGATAATGGCAAGCAAGCGGCCATGATAGAAATTAATAGTGAAACGGATTTTGTATCGCGTGATGGTCATTTCACTGCCTTTGTGCAAGCAGCCGTACAGACGGCATTAACGACACCAACCGCTGATGTAGCTGTTCTTTCGACGCAGCCTTTGCACAATCAGACAGCGCATACGGTGGAAGAAGCGCGTCAAGCATTGGTGGCAAAAGTCGGTGAAAATGTTCAAATTCGTCGTATTGCACTCAGTCAAGCAAGTGCCGCTTGCGTTGGTACTTATCTGCATGGCAATCGCATTGGTGTCATCGTTGAGCTCGATGTCGATAATAAAGAACTGGCTCGTGATATTGCGATGCATATCGCAGCCAGTAAGCCAACAGTTATTGCGCCTGACAATGTGCCACAAGATATTATTGCTAAAGAAAAAGAAATTTATCGCGCACAAGCTGCGACCAGCGGTAAGCCACAAGAATTGTGGAGAAAATGATGTTGGGTCGTTTGAAAAAATTCCTCGAAGAAATTAGCTTGATCGGCCAACCGTTTGTCAAAGATACCACGATGACGGTGGGTCAATTGCTCGGCAAACACAGAGCAAAGGTATTCGCTTTTTATCGCTATGAAGTGGGTGAAGGCATAGAAAAAACGACGGAAGATTTTAAAGAAGCGGTGATGTCACAAGTGCAAGGTAGCTAATCAACATGGACGATACTTCTGCAAAGCCAATTTATAAACGTATTTTGCTGAAACTAAGTGGTGAAGCCTTACAAGGCGATCATCTCTTTGGAATTGATGCGAGCAAGCTTTCAGGTATTGCAGAAGAGGTGGCTGCAGCAAAAGCATTAGGCGTGGAAATTGCGTTAGTCATTGGTGGTGGTAATCTCATTCGTGGTGCAGATCTTTGTGCGGGTGGCATTGATCGTGTTTCAGCTGATCAAATGGGCATGCTGGCCACAGTCATTAATGGTCTCGCTCTGCGAGATGCTTTTGAACGACAAGGTATTCCCGTTACGCTCATGTCAGCTTTTGCCGTACCGAGTATTGCGCATCAATATGATCGCTCGCGTGCGACAGCGGAATTACAAGCAGGCAAAGTTGTTATTTTTTCTGCGGGTACCGGCAATCCATTGGTGACCACGGATTCAGCTGCTGCGTTACGCGGCATAGAAATTGGTGCTGATATCGTGCTGAAAGCCACCAAAGTCGAAGGCGTTTTTAACGACGATCCCATCAAAAATCCCAAAGCGGCACAGTATCAACACTTGAGTTACGACGAAGTCATAACCAAACGTCTTGGCGTGATGGATTTAACCGCTATTTTATTGTGTCAAGATCACGATTTGCCATTGCGTGTTTTTAATATGAATAAACAAGGTGCATTAAAACGCATCATGTTGGGTGAAAACATTGGGACGTTAATACAAGCCCCCGTGTAACGTATGCAAAAAAGTTGTGAAGTCTGGAGAGCAACCATGCACAAAATTATTAAGGATGCAGAAGCGCGCATGCGAAAAAGCATTGAGGCATATAAAGCTGAAATTGCTAAATTGCGCACGGGACGCGCGAATCCCGGTATTTTAGATCAAGTGCGCATTGACTATTACGGTACGGAAATGCCGATTAATCAAGTGGCGAATATTAATGTCACCGATGCACGTACCTTGACCATTTCACCATGGGAAAAAAAAATGGTTCCGCTCATCGAAAAAGCGATATTCAATTCTGGTTTGGGATTAAATCCAACAACAACGGGTGACTTGATTCGTGTCCCCATGCCCGCTTTGAATGAAGAAAGAAGAAAGGAGCTCATCAAAGTGGTACGCAATGAAGCGGAAGTTGCACGCGTTAGCATTCGTAATGTAAGACGTGATGCGAATGGCCTACTCAAAGAATTACAAAAATCCAAAGAAATCACCGAAGATGAAGAGCGCAAGCATGTGGATGAAGTGCAAAAAATAACGGATAAATGTGTTGCCGAAGTCGATCAATTAACGGCGGCAAAAGAAACCGATTTGATGGCGATATAGACTATTCTCGATGATGACATCAACTTTGCCGGAACATATCGCCATTATAATGGATGGAAATGGGCGCTGGGCTAAGCGACGACTCCTGCCACGTATTGCGGGGCATAAGGCCGGTGCGGAAGCGGCGCGACAAGTGATTAAGCTTTGTGTGAAACACCATATTAAAGTGCTTTCGTTATTTGCTTTCAGTAGCGAAAATTGGCGACGGCCAGCGGCAGAAGTGAGTTTTTTAATGGAATTGTTGCTGAGTGCATTAGAGCGTGAAGTAGGTTCGTTACAAGAACACAATATTCAACTTCGTTTCATTGGCGACAGAGTGCGCTTTAGCGATAAACTTCGACAAAAAATTGCGGAGGTTGAACACTTAACCAGCCAAAATAATGGCATGGTGTTAATCATCGCCGCAGATTATGGTGGTCAATGGGATGTATGCCAAGCGGTGCGTCGCATTGCTGAGTCAGTCGAAGCAGGACAATTATCGAGTGCAGAAATTACCGTGGAAAAAATAACAAAACATCTCGCCTTTCCTGATTTACCGCATCCCGATCTTTTCATCCGCACGAGTGGTGAACTGCGTATCAGTAATTTTATGTTATGGCAACTTGCTTACACGGAACTTTATTTCACCGATATTTTTTGGCCGGATTTTAACGAAGCCGAATTAGAAAAAGCACTTGCACAGTATGCCAAACGAGAACGACGTTTTGGTTATAGTAGCGATCAATTAAGTGAGTCAGCATGCTAAAAAAACGCATCATCACGGCGATGATTTTAATTCCACTGACGCTCGTTGTTTTATTTTATCTGCCAACGCGCGCTTTTGCTTTTCTCATGGGTTTTATCACACTCGGTGCTGCATGGGAGTGGACGCATCTCATGGGTTTAACAAAACCAAGTTTACGCGGGCTTTATCTTTTGTTGTTGGCGGCGGTGCTAGTCGCGACGTTATTTGTGCCGAGTTTACTCTTATTTGCTGTGGCAGCGTTTGGTTGGGTGCTCGCTATTTTTGCTATCATTTTCTATCCTCGTGGTAGCGAGTGGTGGAGTCGTCATTTAGCTGTGCGTGCTTTGCTTGGTTGTTGGCTGTTGGCGCCGTGTTTTGCTGCCATCACTTATATTCGTTATCAAAGCGATGGCATTTATAGTCTGTTATTTCTCTTTATATTAATTTGGGGTGCGGATTCAGCCGCTTATTTTGTCGGCAAACAATGGGGAAAACATAAATTAATGCCGTTGGTGAGTCCGGGTAAAAGTATAGAAGGATTGATAGGCGCGCTCTTCGTTGCGATGCTGATTACGCTGTTTGCTTTTATTATTTGTGGTGTGCCTTATGCGATATGGCCATGGGGATTTTTGCTTGCGCTTATCACCGTTTTATTTTCGGTGGTGGGTGATTTATTTGAAAGCATGATGAAGCGTAATGCTCGCGTAAAAGATTCCGGCGGCTTATTGCCGGGTCATGGCGGTCTTTTGGATAGACTAGATAGCCTCTTTGCGGCGGCACCTATTTTTGTTTTAGGGGCGTTGCTATTGGCGAAGGTGTTAGATCATTGATTCTGACCGTCGTCAGCTTCACTGAATTTAAAGCTGGATTTTAACTAAAAAACTCAAGATAATTGGCATCCTTTTATTACGGATGGCGATGAGAGAAAAATCATCAATACAATGAAAAAAATATTCCACCTCTTCCTCTTATTGCAATTATTTTTGGGCTGCGCTTTTGCCCAGCAAGGTTTTGTTGTCAACAAAATTGAAATTCAAGGCTTACAGCGTATTGCGCCATCAACGGTGCAAAGCTATTTGCCCATTAAACGTGGTCAAACGTTACGGCCGCAGCAAACCAGCGATATTTTACGGGCGCTTTACAAGACCGGTTTTTTTGATCACATCACTTTATCAAGAGAAGGCAGCACGCTCATCATTCACGTGACCGAGCGTCCCACCATCGGTGAGCTCAAAATTACCGGTAATTCCGTCATTCCCACCGACAAATTAACCAGCGTGATGAAAACGTTGGATGTTGCTGAAGGTCGTGTTTATAACCCGGCAGTGCTTGAAAAAATCAAACAGAGTTTGTTGAATCAGTATTATCAATTGGGTCGCTACAATGCCCGCGTGGATATCAGTGCAACACCGATGACACGTAATCGCGTCTTGGTCAAAATCGATATTTCAGAAGGGTTGGTCGCTAAAATACGTCGTATTTCCATCATCGGCAATCATGTGTTTGATGAAGCGACGTTATTGAAACAATTGGATATGAGTCCGAGTGGCATGTTTAGTTTTATTTCTCAATCCGATCGTTATTCCGAAGAAAAATTAGAAGCAAGCCTCGATAAATTGCGTGGTTATTACATGGATAGAGGATATTTGCACTTTGAAATTAAATCCTCACAAGCGGAAGTGACACCTGATCGTAAGTCGGTTTATGTCACCATCGTCATCGTAGAAGGCGAACCTTACACCATTTCTGGCTATGAAGTGCAAGGCAACATGGTGGTGCCACGGGCAGAATTGTTGAAACAAATTCATATCAAACCAGGCGAAGCTTTTTCGCGACAAAAAGTGTTGGATGCAGAAAAGGGCATGACAAAACTGATGGGTGATCAAGGCTATCTGTTTGCCACCGTTTCTATCATGCCAAGAACGAATGACCAAACGCATCAAGTTTATCTCACGTTCACGGTGAAGCCCGGCAAGCGTGCTTACGTGAGACACGTGACTTTTTCCGATAATGCGCGCACCAATGATATTGTGTTGCGTCGTGAAATTGAACAAATGGAAGCAGCGCCTGCTTCTTCAACGAAAATTGAAAATTCCAAGCACAATTTGCTGATGCTGCCTTACATCAAAGAAGCAGACATCTCTGTGCGGCCTGTGCCAGAGATTGATGATCAAGTCGATATTAATTACAAAGTCAAAGAAGATAGTTCAGCGCAAGCTTCCTTTAAAGTGGGTTATTCTCAAGTCTATCGCGTGCTTTTAGGTGCCGGTTTAAATCAAAAGAATTTCTTTGGAACAGGAAATACCTTAGGCATTAATTTCCAGCACAGCAAATACGAACAAGTTTATGCCATCGATTATACCAATCCTTATTACACCGAAGATGGTATTAGTCGTACCTTTAATCTCTCGGTCTCCCATGTGGATCCAGGTGGTGCTGGTATCGATACCGGTTATACCAACGACGAATATGATGCTGGCGTTTCTTACGGCATACCTATTGGTCAGGAAGAAGGTGCTGTTAACCGTATTTTGGCCGGTGCGGGTTATCAAAATACCTTGGTGAAATTGAATAATAAAATGCGCTATGTGTCGAATCAGGTGAGCTCATTTATTCAGGAACATGGCCGACGCTTCCAAGAATTGGATTTAAAACTGGGCTATTATCGTGATAGCCGTGACAAAGCTTTTATGCCCACCTCAGGGATGATGCAAACGTTCTTCATTGATGGCTATGCTCCCCTTGATCACAATTCGCTTACTTTCTATGCGCTCAATTATTCGGGTCGCTGGTATCAACCACTCAATGACAAATTCATTATTATGACGCGTGCTGATCTTGGTTATGGTACGGGTTTACATAATTCACGCGATTATCCTTTCTTTAAAAACTTTTACGCCGGCGGTATAGAATCCGTTCGTGGTTATCAGGGTTATACATTGGGTCCACGGGATTCCAAGGGCAAGCCACTTGGTGCCAATATGCTGGTGGATGCGAGTATTAGCTTGATTTTTCCAAATTATATTTCAGATAATTTGCGTACCAGTATTTTTGTGGATGCAGGTAATGTTTATAGTTCCTTTAGTAATCATGCATTTGGTGGTTTCAGTAGCAATGCCGGGCCGGTACGTTACTCAACCGGTATTGAGGCAGATCTGCTGACGCCATTTGGTCCACTTAAGTTATCAGTGTCGCAACCACTCAACAGACGTGTCCATGATGAGCGCGAAACATTCCAGTTTGCTCTGGGTGCGAATTTCTGATAAAAATGGCATCATGCGTAACAGGTATAGGGAAAACGGCGTTTAATTTTACTTTGGAGAAAATCATGAAGATGTTGAAAAAAATTGGATTACTTGTCGGTGCGTTAGCACTCGTTGCTCAAGTGGAAGTCAGTCAAGCGGCTGATGCTTCGATGCAAGTGGCTGTGGTGAATGTGCAACAAGTGTTGCAGCAATCCCCACGTGTTGCTGAGCTTAGCAAGAAATTAGAAAGCCAATTCAAAGCGCGTCAAACCAAAATTGGTGACCAGCAAAAATCGTTGCAAGATGAGTTAGACAGATTTAAGAAAGAATCACCCACCATGTCGCAAAAAGACAGAGACAGCATGCAAAAGAAAATTGCTGCTGACCGATCTGATCTAGTGAAACAAGTGGTTGCTTACCAACAAGATCTACAAAAAGAACAAAATAAAGTGATGCAAGGTATTTTAAGTAACTTAAACAGTATAGTCGCCACCATCGCTAAAGCCCAATCGTATTCCTTAGTATTGGATTCGCAAGCGGTGATTTTTGCTCGCGATGGCAACGATATTACCAAAGATGTAGCAAAGCAATTTAATGAGAGCAACTAGGCTTAACAATCGTTTTCTGTTCTCCGATGAAGCAGAGCTGCTTTAGTTACCAACAAATCTCCCCCTTTTTTTTGGGGGAGATTTTTTTTATTTACAACTTAAGTGGACTGTATTTTCGCGGCGCTTGGAAATAACTAACATGTCATACACATTAGCTGAACTAACGAAAGATTTAGAAGTCACTTTGCAAGGTGATGAAAATTGCTTGATCAGTGGTATTTGTCCGTTGCAACAATCGTTGCCGGGGCACATTACTTTTTTGACTAACTCGCTTTATCGGAAATATTTACCAACAACAAAAGCAGCAGCGGTGATTTTAAGTGAAGCCGATGCGGCAGCCTGCTCAACCAATGCGGTGATTAGTCGTAATCCTTATTTTACTTATGCAAAAATTGCCGACTATTTTGCTGTCAAACCCGCGATAATCGCGGGCATTCATCCAAGTGTCGTCTTGGGCGCGGATTGTGAGATTGATCCCAGCGTGAGTATTGGTCCTCACTGTGTGCTTGGCAATGGTGTGCGTCTTGGTCCTGACGTCGTCATCGGTCCGGGTTGCATCATTGGCGATGCTTGCGTCATTGATGAGGGTTCTCGTTTAGATGCGCGGGTGACACTTTATCATCAAGTGACGATAGGCAAGCGCACTATGCTTTCAAGTGGTGTGGTCGTGGGCAGTGATGGTTTTGGTTTTGCAAAGCAGCAAGGCTGGCATAAAGTGCCGCAATTAGGTGCTGTGGTGATAGGCGATGATGTGGATATTGGCGCAAACACTACCATCGATAGAGGCGCTGTTGAAAATACGGTCCTGGAAAATGGGGTTAAGCTCGATAATTTGATACAAGTCGGACATAACGTTAGAATTGGTGCCCATACCATTATCGCTGGTTGTGTCGCGATTGCAGGTAGCACGGTGATAGGAAAAAATTGCATGATTGGTGGGGCAACCTGCATTGCTGGTCACCTGGTCATTTGTGACTCAGCCATGATTACCGGCATGAGTGCTGTGACTAAATCCATACGCGAACCGGGTGTGTATTCATCTGGCATTGTGGGTGTGGTGCCCAATGAAGAATTTCGTAAGAATAATGCCCGATTTCATCGATTGGGAAATTTAATGCAACGTGTCAAAGCGTTGGAAGCGAATCTGTTGTCGCGCTAGTCATTGCGAGCCCGCGTAGCGGGCGTGGCAATCCAGTCGTTAACGAGAGTCGTCTGGATTGCCGCGTTGCCCTTCAGGCTCCTCGCAATGACGAACGCGACAACAGATTCAACTACAGCTGAGGATAAGTATCATGAATTATGTGATGGGGATGGATGAAATATTAAATTATTTGCCACATCGTTACCCATTTCTCTTGATAGATAGAGTCCTTGCCATCGAGAAGGGAAAGTCGCTGGTGGCGTTGAAAAATGTCAGCATGAACGAGAGCTTTTTTGTCGGCCATTTTCCTGGTAAGCCGGTGATGCCGGGGGTGCTGATATTGGAAGCCATGGCGCAAGCAGGCAGTGTGCTCGCTTATAAATCAACAGACACGACACCGAAAGATGGCACGATTTATTATTTCGCTGGCATTGATAATGCACGCTTTCGCCGTGTGGTCGAACCGGGAGATCAGCTTCGTTTAGAAGTTAAGGTTGTGAAAGCGAAACGGGATTTTTGGAAGCTTGAAGGCATGGCCTACGTTGGCGATGAGCTTGCGGCTTCAGCAGAATTTTTAAGTGCAAGTAAAACAACGGGTTGAACAGTTAAGTTAATAAAGAGGTTAAGGCTGTGATTGATCAAACTGCAATAATCCATGCATCGGCAACGATAGCAAAGAACGTACACATTGGACCTTATTCAATCATTGGTGCTGATGTCGAGATTGGTGAAGGAACTTGGATTGGGCCACATGTTGTCATTCAAGGACCCACTCGTATTGGGCGTGACAACAAAATATTTCAATTTTCATCCATAGGCGAGCAACCACAAGATTTGAAATTTAATGGCGAGCTCACTTACCTTGAGCTCGGTGATCGTAATATTATTCGTGAATTTTGTACGTTAAATCGCGGCACAGCGCAGGATAAATCCATTACTCGCATTGGCAACGATAATCTTTTCATGGCCTATGTGCACATTGCCCACGATTGTGACATTGGCAATCATGCTATTTTTTCCAACAATGCATCTTTAGCTGGTCATGTGAAAATTGAGGATTACGTGATACTCGGCGGCTTCTCTGGCGTTTCGCAACGTTGTCGTGTTGGTGCGCATAGTTTTATCGCAACTAATTCCGTCGTTATCAAAGACGTACCGCCTTATGTGAAAGTTTCTGGTTATTATGCAAAACCCTTTGGCTTAAACACGGTGGGTTTGCAACGCCGTGGATTTGCAGCTGATATTATTTCGCAATTGCGTCGTGCCTATAAAATTATTTACCGCAATGGTTTGACGGTGGCAAAAGCGGTCGAAGAATTACACGCCATGGAATGTGCAGCTATTTTGCCGCTGATACAATTCATTGAAACATCCGACACCGGAATTATCCGTTGAAAATTGCGATGGTAGCGGGAGAAGCTTCCGGTGATTTGCTGGGTGCAAAGCTCATCCATACACTGCGTGAATATAGTCCAGGACTTGAAGTGGAAGGCATGGGTGGTCCTGCGATGATGGATGCCGGATGCAATAGTCTTTTTGATATTGAACGTTTAGCGGTCATGGGTTTTGTGGAGCCATTGCTACGTTTGCCGGATCTCATCAAGTTGCGTCATCACTTGTATCAGCATTTCATTAAAAATAAACCCGATGTCTTTATTGGTATTGATGCGCCCGATTTTAATTTGGGATTAGAACTGAAACTGCGTCAAGCAGGCATACCTATCGTGCATTATGTGAGTCCGAGTGTTTGGGCTTGGCGACAAAAACGCGTTCACAAAATTGCAAAAGCGGTGGACATGATGCTGACCTTGCTGCCTTTTGAAGCGACTTTTTATCAGCAGCATCATGTTCCTGTACGCTATGTCGGTCATCCGTTAGCACAACAAATTCCTCTGCAACCAGATACAATGGCAGCAAGACGAGCATTGTGTATTGATGAGCAAACAACGTATGTTGCCTTATTGCCAGGCAGTCGCCAGCAAGAAATTCGTTACATGGCAGAACCTTTTTTGCGAGCAGCGCATGCTGCATGGCGCGAGCGTCCGCATTTGCGATTTTTAACAGCGCATGTCAATGAACAACGTTATCAAGAATTTTATGAAGCTTATCAACGCTACACACCGGATTTACCACTCGCCTTTTTTACCCGACGCTCGCAAGATGTGATGGCGGCTGCTGATGTTGTTGTTGTCACCTCGGGAACGGCGACGCTTGAAACCATGTTGTATAAAAAACCCATGATTATTGCTTATCGCATGTCACGTTTTACTTACCAATTAGCAAAATGGTTGGTCAAGACACCGCATGTTGGCATGCCCAATTTGCTTGCCAATGAAAGGCTCGTGCCGGAATTAATTCAAGATGATGCCACCGCCGAGAATATTGCCAAACACCTCCTCGATTACCTCGATCACCCAGAAAAAACGCAATTATTACAACAGCAATTCACGGCTCTCCATCAAGCACTGTGTACCGATTACTCAAATAGTGCAGCGGCTGCCATCATGGAAGTGGCAAGCAGGACATAAATAGATCAATTACTACACAAACCACATATTTTATGCGACAATGCCCGCAATCCTTAGCGTGAACGCCATAATTAAAAATAAGTCATAGTCCAACGAAACGAGGAATTCTATGCAAAGAAATGCGTCGGTCGAAAAAGAATTAATCATTGAAGAGATGCAGCAATTCATAGAAATAAAGCAGCTTTTCAAAAAAATAGCAGCATTACAGCAGCAATTACAAAAAGTGAATAAGCAGCCAGATGCTGCATTTTGCGAACAGTATAATCATGCATTTGATGAATGCTTGATGCATTGTCAACAAGTCATAGAATTATGCTGTACTGTCTTAGACTATAGCCAGTATCACATTGATGAGATGGGGAGAAATGTGCTCGCCGTTATCGCAAAAAAAAATGGTCATCTAATTATTCAACATCATGAAGAAAAATTAATAAAAATAAAAGATACCTACCATGAATTTTTGGTTAAGGCACACTGCATCATAATGAAAAATTATTATGCTGGTAAATTTCAGCGAAATAAGACAAAAAATAAAGAAGCAACAGTTGCACTGCAGTATGCCATCAACGGACATGCTTGTGGCATGATGTTAGAAAACTCAACATCAGTGGCTGTTGAGATACAAGAAATAGCAGACTATCAGCTTATGTTGCTGTTTGAAGTGGCGAAATTAGAACAAGTAACAGAAATGGTGGCCTTGCTCAAAAAGCAAAAAGAAAAAGGCAAAAACCATCGAGAATTTGCAACAGTTCATCTCTATGAAACACGATTTAATCGCGTAATAACGTACTTTAAGGCGGTGATTAATATTGCCAATGAAAAATTCATTAGAAATGAGGGAATGAAAGTACAAGAAAATAATCGAGGTTACATAGAGAAAATTATTATTTCGCATTTCAATTTAACTACTTTGTATAGCATCGCACCTAATCATTGCGCCAACGATGAAAAAGGCAAATTTTCAAAATTACAGCTTTTAGCTATTCACTCAGGCAAGATGGCACTTGAAGTAATTAGTAACCATTTATCAATTTTTGACATCGAGAAAAGAAATCATTTTGGCATGATGTATAAAAAAACTCTTTTTCTGATGGGAACCAGTGCTTACGCACTTGCAACTCAACCGTTTGGAGAAAATGCGTCCAGGAAAGATAATCGAAAAAGGGCGCACGACTATTTTAGCCAAGGTGATAAATTGGGCGATTTCAAAGCGCAGCACTGGTTAGCGCGTATGGAAATTGAAAATAAACATTACCAAAAGGCTTATTATCTTGCTATTTCTGCGTTTCTTCTCGATCCAGAGCACTCAAAAGATGCGATGAATGACTTAATTGAGTGTTTACCTGCAGACCTCTTCTCGACTACTAATTTTAATTGTTCTAAAAATATCATTGCAGCAATCAACGCGCTGATAAAAAATAATCGTTCTAACTTAAAACCATTAAAACAATTGATTTACATGAGTGGCATTCATTTGGCAGTAGGGTGTAATAAAGCTGAAACAACAAAAGATTATATAGCAAATAAATTTGATGTGATTAACGAGGCAATAGCGAAATGTAAAGACCCAAAAACATTAATTGAACAGCTGGTGAATTATATAGAAAAGATTATTAATAAAATGCATGCAAATTATAAAACTGAAGATTGCGCTGATGAATCTAGATATGGTGAATTATTGCAGTTATTTGTTGGTTGCATGGATAAAAAATTTGATATCGATATCAAAGAGGTCGCGGTTACTATTGCATATCATTTTTCTGCTGATAAAGAAGGGTCGAGTGAGAAATCGTTGGAAGAAATAATGAGTAGCGTTAGCTCGTTTAGTCGGAGAGTAACGTTAAGTGAGCTTTATTGTCTTCAAGGAAAAGGAACAGAGCTATATCGATTGCTAGGTCAATTTTACGCTGCAAATAGCAAAAAAATTATTTTGCCAGAAAATAAAAACAAAAAAACAAAGCAACGGCAGCACGAGACAGTTGATAAGGAAATAGTCTATGGCGTTGTTGTTTGGTTGCTCAATGCTTGTTTTTGCGGCATTCAAGGGTGTATGCCATTATTAATTGATAGCTGCAGGAAATTAGACATTGATAAAAAATCACAGGATACTCTTTCGAGTATAGAATTCGCATTACTTTCACCGATTTTATTCGACGAACAACATTATACAGCATTAGAACATTTCTTGCTAAAACTAGAAAAGATTAATCCATATTATCGCATTCATATCGGTTATCAATATGCTAATTTTCTTCTTAGAACGAAGCATACACAATTAAAGTCGCATGCAATTAGGATGGCAAATGAATTACAAAAGCATGTAACACAGTTTATGAAAGCTGACTCAGTCATGGTTAAAAAAATTGAAGCAATGCAACGTGGCGACATGTTTTGCGAGGAAACGCAGCAAAGTAATTTATCACAACGAGGAGTAGCCAAAAAAGAAGTGGCTGATGCTGAAACGAAATCATCTTTATTGCAAACTATCGATGAATGCAGACGATCTCTTGGCTATTATCGTATTGGGCTAGCTGATGCTAGCGTTAATATCAGTGCGACTATTGGTGAGCAGTTTAGTGGAAAACAACTAACAGAGGATGATAAAAAAATACTCGATAAGTTGATTGAAGCACTGGTTAATTTAGCTGAATTCGATTCAACCGATACGCCGGAGTCAAATGTAAATAAATATCGGTATTATGGCATGGTATTTGTGACTGCTGTCGACTTTAGAGCGTACAAAGATGTTGCAATCAAAATAGATGGTGCAGCTTTAAAAATGATTAATATATTACGACGTTTAGTAAATAACTGTCTTGCAAAGGATTATTGTGAGCAAGAATTTGAAATAGCCAAAAGTCATATACGAGTGCTTAAGATTATGGCTGAGCAGATAAAGATTCTGCCCGCCTTTGGCGTTGAATCAAACTTGGATTTTAACTATTATTTTTTATTCAGTAAGGCATTGCTAGCTAAGATTAATTACCAAGCAGGTAGATTTTATCATCGCGCAATGAATGGGGATGCTTTATTAGCTGATGAAAGTCGAGCAAAGGCAGTTGCTTTTTATAAAAAAGCAAATAAATATTACGATGAAATTTCAGAAGCTTATAAGGAAGAGAATGAAAATAGCTCAGACATACTTCATTTATTAGATGATGTGCATTATCAATATGCTTTGTCTCTTATCAATTTGAGAAAAATTAATAAAGTTGAATTAATAAGTGAAAGCAAACCAGATGAGCTTCGCGTATTAATAATGAAACTTTTGATGGAGACCGCCCAAAATTCGCATTATGCAGCTGATGTAAAATTAGCAAAAATTTATTTAAACGAATTAAAAAGACCAGAGTATGCCATTTTATTTTTCTTAAGATCACTGTTAGATAAAAATCTTGATGAAGAAGTCCGATCAACATTTTTGTACACGGGATTGCGAGGCTTGTCATTTGAGCCGTTATTTACCATAGATATGTTAGAGCGATTTTATAGACAATTAAAATTGCAGAATCAGCGACATAGTATCCCTAAAAAAATGCTAATTAATCATTTGAGTGAGTTAATTTTATTATTACTCGTCCAAGCGTCACTGCTGAAAAAAAATGAAAATGATTTTTCTAAAATTGTTACTGGTATTAATGGAATTACAACGCTATTGTCACGTTATGATGCGCAACGATTTGATCATGTATTCACAATATTGCTTGACCATGTTAGTGCGTTAATTAAAATATTGAATAGAAGAGATGATACCGATATTGCTCTTCACGCGTTAGCAATGATAGAAGATGAACAGAAAAAACCAAAAACACGCAGTGTTAAAAAATCAGCAGGCTCTCCCTACCAGCACAGTGATATAGTGGATTTTTGTAAATTAAGCTTTATTTGTGAGGCAAAGGGTTATGCTGAGCATGCAACGTTGATAAGAAAGATGATCATTGATAGTTCATATGCATTGATAACAGAAAATATGATGACCCTTCCCGCAGAAATTAAGTCAGTCATTGGTCTGCTTTTTTATCGAATCGCATTACATGATTTAACAAATTCAAATGAGCGTGATGCAATTCCGAATTTCGTTCGTTCTCATGAATTGGTAGTCAATGTAGCATTATTTTATAATGGTTGTCCTCGCCTCCTTCAGCTTATTGCTGCTTGGTATCAGCATGTGGCAGATAATGACAACTCTATTAAAGGTTCAAAGCGAGATATCGCTTTGCAATTACGCTTGCAAAAACAGCGTTATGCGAACGCGATGGGCTTTAATTTTGTTGCAATGTTGCAGGGCAGTAAGGCGGCATGGAAGAATTTCCTTGTTGTTTTAACATCCTATATCCAGCTGACTGCGGCAAATAATTTAACAGAACTATCTTCATTTCAAATAGTTTGGCAAAAAGATAAACCACTAACGCCATCACTTTATCGTTCATTGATTTTTCTCGTCGAAGAGGTAAAGCCAACTAATACTACGCTTGGCGTGTATGTCGGTTATTCGCTGGCAGCGTTTCTTGTTAACGCTGATGTCTGTGATCGTGTTTTTAATCGAGAATTGCTTGATAAGGCGTTCGAGCTTGTGACCCAAGCGATAGAGAACAAGTTGCATTATGATGCATCTCATCATTCCCCATTCGATGATGAATCTAAATTGATTGATATAAAAATGGTTGAATTACGAGAAATGATCGCTAAAAAACGTGATAAATATCAGCCTGCACAAATGAAAACTTCAAAAAAAGATAAAAGAAAATATGGGAGACTTCGTACGATTGTTGCAAGTAATGAATCCGATGTTGAGATGATGCCACAATTGATGAGCGATGACGATGCTCATGAAGAAAATGAGCAAGATGAACGTGATGATGAAGATACGGAAGTTGCAGAGGTACTGACATACCCATTACGTGAAGTATCTTCATTGCCAATGAGTACCAGTGTGCCTGGCCCGAAAATGGGCCGTTCAATTTTTGAAATTTTGGAACTGAATGAGAAAGGTTCAAGAAAGAATCAAACGAAGAAAAATAATGTAGATAAGCCAGCGACAGAAAACGTGAGTTCGGGTAATGGCAAAGTCCCTCGTAAAAAATCGACAACACCATCGAAAATAAAAAGATTGCAAAAAAGAGCAAAAGAACAAACAAAAAAGCGAGCAACTGTGTTGCAAATGACTGAGTCCCCATTATTGAGCACTGTCGGTTTGCAAGAAGTGCACGCAAGTGAACATGGCTTTAATGAAATCACAGCTTTCCCGCCAGAAGTTTTAAATTGTATGGCAACGTTAAAAGTAGGCGGTCATCGCTGTATCCTAACTGGCAGCAGCATTTGGCAAAAATTAATTTATAGAGACATGCTACCCGGCACAGATTATGATTTCATTACCACAGCAACAGCTGAAGAAGTCCAAACAATGGAGATGATGGGCCCTAAAGCAAATCGGTTTGGTGAAGATTTATGCCGCTATTTCCAAGGTGGTATACAATTGGATGTGATGTGTAGTGCGAAAGCAAAGACACTCCTTGCTCATGCAATGAATCGAGATTTAACCATTGGCGCGCTTTATCTTGAAATCGAAGATAATAAAATAAAATTGTATGATCCAACAGGATTGGCTTTAATGCATCTCAAAGAGCGTAAGGTGGAAACAATTGGCTGTATGAGGGAGAGTTTTGCAGAAGATAATTCTCGAATTTTTAATTTCCTAAAAAAATTACAACACTTTGTTCGAGATGATGGCACCTTATTTGTAAACTTATATTCTCATCACTGGGATGAGATGCGAAAAGTCAAAGGTGTGTTGCAAGATATAATGTTAAATAGGGATGAAAAATCGCTTGGCCACTTTCAGGCGAAACTCGCTGCGCTTTTTATCAATTGGGATGCAAGTTATAGTTTATTTCTTTGCAGGGAAACAGGATTGTTCGAAAAAATATTTACCGGGCTAAATCTTGCATGTCCAGTGCTATACAAATGGTTAAACGATAAAGTCAACAATATTGTTATGAACACTATTCGTGACCCTATCATTTTTTATACGATTCTTGACCATATTGTTGCTGCACTGATAGTTTGTCAGACGAAAAAAAATGTAGGCAATGCATCAGGGCTGATCGCTGAGGTCATTTACAATAATGCAATACTGCATCACGTGTATTGTGAGCTCGGCGTTATAGACTATGGCAGAATTTTATCGCTAGCAAATGAAATAAAATTTCATCAAAAGATGAGTTACACTAAATTGATACCCTCATCGATAACATTTTGGCAGAATGGGTTGGCGACTAACGCTGGTAAGCCAAATGCACCAGTGCAGAAAAGAAAGCAATCATGACATAAAATAAATTAGATTAAATCATGCAGCTAATTAATGTAATCGAGGAATATCATGCAAAGAAACCCAACCAGTGACGCAAACAAATCCCTAACCTCAATGACAAAATCTGATCCAGCGTTAATGGAAATCGTTACGTTAGTGGTGCAAGCAAAACAACAGCCAGCGCTGGATTTGGAATCGACTATCATTGATAAATGTAAGGAAATGTTGTTATACGAACCTAAACAAAATTTTGAAAAAAATAGCTGTGATGTTCCTAAATTATTCGCACAAGTTTATTTTGAAGGAGAAATGGATAATAAAATAAAGAGAGCAGCCTTTATTTTGATGGATAGTTATTTAACGAAAGCGAATAAAATGGCGAATATCAATAATGAAAAAAAAGCGGAATCATTATTATTTTATCTGAATTCAATCGCAGTCATTCTTTATTATCAACGCGACACCAATATACTGAGTCAATTAGATAATGTTGTTTGTCAGTTGATTGGTGTGCTAATGGAGCTGATTGGCGCTATTCAGGAAACCTTAAAAGATATTTCCTGTGAGGCTATCCATCCAGAGGTAAGTCAGGAAGAAATGTCCAGTCGTTATCAAGTTGCGCTTCAAATTGTCGCTCGGCATTTAAAATTTGTCAGCGTAATGATTGATCATGTATTGGCTAATTTTAGCGAAACGCCATCAAAAGAAAATTTGTTATTTTTAAAAGCAACAGCAATGTATCATCTAGCTGATTTATATTATAACGACGGAGAATTTTTGAGCAAAACTATATATAGTCCTAATACCGTCTATCAAAACGCTTTTGTTGTTTGTGAGGAACTAATATCGGTTTTTGTTTTTGGAAAAAATATAAGATTAGATGATCAGCAATTTAGAGCGTTGATGGGTCGCGCTTATTACAAAAGAGCATTATGCTTGGCGAAGTTCAAAGAGTTAGGTTTTGAGATGAAAGGTAAAGAGAGTGGGAAACGTATCATCTATGAAGATGAGATAGAAAAAATGCTGATGACGGCTTCCGCCGCTGGTGCTTTTGAGACTGATTATTATTCAGCACAGTTTTTTCTAAAAAACAATCGCGATCCTTGTCGTGCCGTTATCTTCTTCATAAGAATGCTGTCTTATGAAGAGTGTATGTCAAAAGATGAGTCATATTTCAATTGGTTTTATGATGAATTTAAAAAAATGAAATTTGAAAATAAATTTCATTTACCTTTGCTGGACAAAATGCATTATGCAATAAGCAAATTATTTGAAAAATATCATTTTGATAAAAAAATGATTAAGAATACATCGATTGATGACGCTTGCGATTTGATTTCACTCTTGATAACGTTGGTTTCCTACATGAGCTCAAGTGAAAGTGAAGACTGGTTTACTAGAAATTCACTTAGGAAGATTGAAAGAGCATTGAGAGATATAATCTTAAAACCATCGGCTATGTCATTTTTTAATGAATTTTATCTTAAGCATATTGCAAAATTAATTGCGCTATTTAATCATGCTGATTTAGTTGATGAAGCCGTTATTGCAGAAAAGTCGAGCACTGAGGCTAGAAAATCAGATAGTGAATTTGTGTGTGGTTATGAGGATGTGACTGATTTATCTAAACTTTTATATGATTCTCAAGCGCTCGGATTGCCGCGACATATTCGACATGATTTCGTTACGACCCTACATAAGGAATTAGAAAACAAAGGTGACACCCCGGATCCAGGCACTCGTTCTTTATTGAGTCGATGGTGCTATTTGTCAGCACTGCATTCATTAAAAAAATCAGATGAAGAAGATGGCATGAGTTTTTATCTGTCTAACGAAATCAAGACTAATTTGATATTATTTTTTAATAATAGTGACCAAGCGCATCACGTTGCTTCTGTCTATCGTGAGGCATCTATTCTTGAAAATATTCTTAATAGACAGTCTGGCTGGCGAAGTAATACATATCGTGGTCCCTTGATGAAATTAATTTATGCTAATTTGCTGACATTTAGTTTGATTTCATTATTACAAGATCAAATCCAATCATTGGAAATGTTTCAAAACGCCGTTGATTTTTATTTTAATCAAATGAAGAAGAAAAATAATTTTCATGATTTATTACAATTTGGTGACGTCTTGACCGGTGCTAAGCCATTTACGCCTGAAATGTATCGTGGATTTGTTGGTCTTCATGCCCAACTGAAGTTGATTAATGCTGTGATAGCAGACTGTTTTGGATTTTATTTAGCAGATTATTTTTTTAAAATTGCAATTAAAGATCAGTCTTTCAAAAAAACATTGTTGGAGACAGCTAACGAGTTCGTTAATGCTGCCTTGAAATGTAAAATAAATTATTACAATTCGTTGGGTTATGAATTAGACGAAGCTTCTAGCGCTGAGTCTCAAGCGATTGAGGACAGAATCCTTACATTGCAACATAATATCTCTAAGCAGTTGCAGCAGTATCAATCTACTCAATCGATGGCAAGTTCGAAAAAGAAGAAAGTGCGGACAAATTCGAGGGAAATTTCTGTCGCTTTTTATGATGATGAAGAAAGTGAATACGACAAGAATGACATGCCAGAACTATTGGCAGACAATGAAGAAGTCTTAGAAAATACTGACAGTGATGCAGATGAAAGTGATAATGAAGAATCGCCATATCCACTAATCAATACTTCATCACATACATGTTTCGGTTTAACACTAATAGATATCTTAGATCGTAATGAGAAAGGTGCTGATAAAAAATTGCAAGAGACTGTGATTACGCGAGTCACAACGAGCGAAAATTTGGCGAGCGACAAGGCGACTACGTCTAGTTCGAAAAAAAGAAGGCGGAAAAGAAAAGCAGAAGAGCAAGCAACATTGTCTCAGCAACATTCAACTATTACAGCTCCAATGTTACAACCGCAGCAAAGTCATTCATTGCTATGCACAGACGGTTTGCAAGCAATACTTCCCAATCAACATGGTCTTCATGAAATCACTAATATTCCCATGGAAGTGTTAACGTTTAGCGCGAGATTAAAAGCAAAAGGTCATCGTTGTTTACTCACCGGAAGCAGTATTTGGCAAATCTTATTATATGGCAAAATTTTTCCCGGAACGGATTACGATTTTATTACCACAGCCTCCGCTCTGGAAGTTGAGGAACTATCAGGTCCTAAAGCAAATCGTTTTGGCAAAGATTTATGTCGCTATTTCCAGGATGATATACAAATAGATGTGATGTGTAACGCACGAGCAGAAACGTTGTATGCGCATGCATTGGCGCGCGATTTAACCATAGGAACGTTTTACCTTGATATCGATGATGATGACAAAAAATTATATGATCCGACAAAGCGTGCACTTCCCGATCTTAAAGAATGCAAAGTTTTAACGATTAAGCCTGCACTTGAAAGCTTTACAGAAGATAACACACGTGTTTTTGCTTACGTGAAAAAATTGCAACAATTTGCACAAAACAGTAAATATTATCCTAGCGTGGACGCATTGTCATCGCGTTCAAAAGAAATAAAAGAAGTTAACAGCGCATTACGCGCTATCACATTTCACACAGATAAGGACTCTCTTGGCCATCTGCAAGCAAAAATCGCGGCACTTTTTTTGAATTGGGATGAGAATTATAGTTTGTTGCTGTGTAAAAAAACAGGATTATTCGGAAAATTATTTCCTGAATTGAAACTCGATCATCCTGAAATATTTAACTGGTTAAACAAAAAAATTACAGCTGTTCTCGAATGGTCTGAAAAAAATCGTATGATTTTTTATACTATTCTTGAACACATTATTGCAGCGATGGTTCTTAATACGGCATTTTTAAAAAATAATAAAGAAAAGCAAATTTCTGCCATTTTTTCTGTGGTTGAAAATAATCAAATATTAAATCATGCTTATCTTGAATTAGGTAAAATACGTATCGACGTGATTGCATTGCGAATGAAAGAATTACAAGGAAGCGCGTGGGTGATGCATCGTTCTATGGCATTATCATCTTCACTGCCCACTTTATTTCATGACCCTGTTGCGCCAAATCCTGTGCGGGTTTTTGGACAGCGCACAAGAAGTCAGCCTAAACCACCTGCGAAATTACGTGTGCTTACGCATTAAGATGTTTCGCATGTAAATCGAGTTGCTCCAGCAATTTGGTGCGTATGGTGTGTGATATTTTGGCATCATGCCAAAGGGCGGTCAGCGTTTCTTTTTCTATTTCTATCAGTTGCGTTGCAATGTGCACGGTGCATTTAAATTGATAAGCAGCATTTTCAATGGTATTTTCTTGATGATTTTGTATCATATCATCCAAGCGTTTTTTTAAAATTTGATATTCACGAATTTGCAATTTCACTTCCTCAAGTTGGGTCGCATCATCTGCCATGGATGCTTTGTAATCATGGAGCCAGTGCAATCCGGCCTTGGTCATCAGTTTGCGCGCATTTAATTCGGCGAGGTATTCATCTTTTTTCTCGCGCAGCCCAATTTTTGTGATGCCGAGCACGCGCAATAACCATGGCAGTGTTAAACCTTGGATTAAAAGTGTTGCAGTGATGATGCAAAAGACGAGAAATATCAGCAAATCTTTCAAATCGATGGCACCCCTATTCACTGTTGCTGTGGGTACGGCTAATGCTGCTGCTAATGAAATGCCACCGCGCATGCCGGCCCAGGAAACGACAAAAGGATATTGCCACGGTGGATAGGGATCTTTTTTGCGTAACGATTTCGAAAAAAACCGTGGTAAATAAGTCGCAGAAAAGACCCAGATGAAACGTCCAACAATGACCGTTACCGTCGTGATGCTGCTATAAAATAAAAGTTGCTGCATGGGTATGCTTGCAATATTTTCTAATATCATGCGCAGATTGAGTCCGACCAGCAAGAATAAAACACTTTGCAGTGCAAAGCCGATGGTGTCCCAGATAGCACGCGCCAGTAAGCGCGCTTCAGCAGAATATCGCTCAAGAAAATGATGGCCAATGACGGAACCTGTTACCACTGTCGCCAAGACACCACTGCCACCCAACTGTACTGCGGGAAGATAAGCCAAAAATGGCGTCAAGAGAGACAGCATCATTTCAAGCGTTGGGTCACGTATTTTCATTCTGAGTTCGCCGATGATGTAACCAAGTGCTAAGCCATAGGCAGTTTCAGCAATAATGATGGTGAAAAATTCGGCGAATGCTTGTGGTGCTGAAAATTGCTGCGTGATGACGGCTGCTAGCGCAAAACGAAAGAGTATCAGCGCCGTTGCATCATTCAGTAATCCTTCGCCTGTTAAAATAGTGATAATGCGCTGCGGCAGCTGAATTTTTTGAGCGATGGCAATGATGGCAACATCATCTGGCGGTGAGATGACCGCACCCAAGACAAACGCCATGGGCCAGGTCATACCGGGAATGATGGCATGTGTGATCACAGCAACAACCAAGGTGATAAATAGCACATGACCAACAGAGAGTAGGGCGATGGGACGCAGATTTTTTTTCACATCACGCCAAGAAGTTGTTGCTGAAATTTGATAAATGAGCAGCGGCAGGAAAATATTCAGTACCAATTCTGGTTTGATTTCTATATGCGGAAAATGCGGCAGTAAACTGATTAACATGCCAGCAACCACCAGTAATAACGGTGCTGGCACCAGGATGTTGCGCGCAATCACCCCAACGCAAACAATGATGCCGAGAAAGCCAATATAAAATTCGAATAAACCCATGGCATCCTTTTAGAGGTTACAATAGATAATCCAAAAAAGAAGGTTGTCGGTATATTGAGTGGTGCGCTTTTCAATATTGGGAAAAAAGAAACGAACACTGAGAAAATGTCGGCCGACACTGATTTCAGGATAAGTGGCAATGTCAGCTGCCATGACGATGCGTATCATGCGTAAATTGGATTGCGGATCGAGTAATTCTTGGTGAAAGCCATGTACCGCGGTTTTTTGTTCTTTTTTGCCATTTTGTCGCACCAAATCCAGCAGTAAAGCGACCGCTGCACGGATTTGCGTGAATTCACTCAGCCAATCGCGGACGGTTGTTTGCCTGACATCACTCGATTGTTGTAGCCAATAGTGGTATAGCGGAATATCAAAGCTGCAGCCGCCGCCGGGACTGGCTAAGTGCAAGCGCAGCATATTCAATAATTCGACATCACGTAAGCGATGACCAATTTTGCCACTGCTATCAATTAAATTGCGGGAATGTTCTTCCAGTTGTTGAGTGAGCGCAGCATATTTGTCAGCATCGGTATCAGCGAGGCTACCATAGCGTAATAACTGGCTCAGCACATGGCTCAGTTCCTTGGCAAGTTTTGCCTTTAAATCAGGTCTATCCAGTAAGTGTAAAACGTTGATAATCAGCGTGACGACGTTGCGGGTGCCGAGCAAGGATGTATCATTCAATTGATGATCAATTTGCTGGAACAGCTGCTCTAGTCGTAAGCAGACGCGTATGACTTCGTTTAATGGTTGCTCGTAAGTAATCGTTTCTATCATGATTGCTTGACTGTACGTGAACCCGATAGCGAATCATAACATGAATTGTTTTGATGTTGGACAAGTCGCTGTTAAGTTAATGGTTGTGTCGCCAGCGCGTTAAATGCTGCATGTTGAGAGAGATTCACCGAACGACGTCATTGCGAGCGCGAGCGAAGCAAACCAGATTTTGATGCTGCTAAAATAATGAAGGTCGTCCATGTTTTTCAGGCTTTATCAATGTTTATACCGGACCGCAAAAAGCCTGGTTTGCTTCGCTCGCGCTCGCAATGACGTCGTTCGGTGAATCTCTCTCAACATGCAGCATTTAACGCGCTAGCTGCAAATATTTCTCATGCAGCTGATGCACTTGATCGTTTAATGCATCCGGCAACCCTTCATTGCGTATCACATCCTGGGCGCGTGCTAATCTATCTTCGCGCTTGGCCTGGGTTTTTAATATGCTTGCAATATGCGATATCGGCGCTTTATCGCGGCGAGTAATGCGTTCGATTTGCAGCTGTTCTGGTGCATCAACCACTAAAATTCGATTGATAAAGTCATAAAATTCCGCCTCAAGTAGCAACGGAATGACGGCAATGCAGTAGGGCTTGCCCTGACATTTTTTTATTTCTTCTTGCATGGCATCCCGTATCAAGGGATGCAGTAATTTTTCTAACCATCGTCTTTGTTTTACGTTTGCAAAAATAATATTGCGTAATCGCGTGCGATCCAGCGTGCCATCTTGGCGTAATATGCTGTCGCCGAAGTGTTTTAGTATGCGATTAAATGCAGGCATACCCGGTTCGGTGAGTTGGCGCGACACCGTATCGGCATCAATGATGGGAACGCCTTGTTCAGCAAACAGGGAAGCGACTGTCGATTTGCCAGAACCAATGCCGCCGGTAAGTCCAACCACTAACATTTTTTTCAGCCTCAAAATACGTTTAAGTAATATTGCATAATCTCATTACCCCAGATGAGGGCAACCCAGCCGGCAATGGCAAGATAAGGACCAAAGGGCAGCGGTATACTTTTAAAGCGACGCTTAATAGCCATGTGAGTGAGTGCAAAAATAACGCCGCTCAACGAAGCAAGCAAAATGATGAGTGGTAGCATTTGCCAGCCGAGGGTGCCACCGAAGGCTGCCAGAAATTTGTAATCACCTTGACCCATGCCAGTTTTTCCGGTGATAAAACCAAATACCCACTGGGTGATAGCGAAGATAAGATAACCCGCTATCGCACCGATGATGGCGGTGTGGCTATCACAAAAAATATTAAAAAGACTGAAAAATAAGCCGAGCCATAGCAGTAACAAGGTGAGTTGATCGGGTAACAAGTGGTAATCAAGATCAATGAAAGTAAGACATAAGCATATCCAAGTTAAAAATAACGCAGCAAGCGTTTGCCAAGTGCAACCAAAGCGCCAGGCGACGTAAACGGAAACGAGGCAAGTGAGCACTTCGACAAATGGATAGCGCAGCGAGATGTGCGCACTGCAATTGGCACAGCGCCCACGCAACCAGAGGTAGCTAAAAAGTGGAATGTTATGCCACGGTCGTATGGTGGATTTGCATCGCGGACAATGCGAAAAAGGCAGACAGAGATTTAATTTTTCTGCATCCGTGTGTGGTTTTAAGCCGAGATAAAGACGGCATTCTTCACCCCAATTTTGTTCCATCATGCGTGGTAGACGGTAAATCACCACATTCAAAAAGCTGCCGATAAAAAGAGAGAGTATCGCGACGACGATAAGGAAAATATCGGGATTTACCGTAAAAAAATATATCGTGTCCATGACTATAATGTGCTTCCTAATTTGAATATGGGTAAGTACATGCCAATCACTAATCCACCGATTAGAACACCAAGGACTAGCATAATCAAGGGTTCCAACAATTGATTGAGGGTCGCGATGTTGCGCTCAATGTCATCCTCAAAAAAATCAGCAATTTTGTTTAGCATGGCTTCTAACATGCCGGATTCTTCGCCAATTTTTATCATCTGCACCATTAACAATGGAAAATAATGACTGGCACGCATCGCTTGATGCAATTGTAAGCCTGCACTGATATTGTTGCGAACGTTTGCGACGATAATACGGAAGTCTTCATCGACACTGACGCGAGCGGCGAGTTTCATGGCAGTTGTGATGGCGATGCCGGCCGCAAAAGTGATGCTTAAATTTCTGGCAAAGCGAGCACAAATAATTTTGTGACGACAAGATTTGATAAAAGGTAATTGTGTGATGCTGTGTTGCAAATGAGATTTTAGTTTAGGTGAAGTGAATATTTTTATGCTTGCAAGCAATATCACGAGCAAACCAATACTGAATAAACCTAAATGTTGCTCGAGTCCGGTAGCAACATAAAAAATGCCGCGTGTTAGTGGTGGCAATTTATCTTGTATGTCATGGAATAATTCGGCAAAGCGTGGAATAACAAACACAATGAGTATCAGCATGACGATGATTGCAGCGGCCAACATGAGACAGGGATAAAATAAGGCTTGTTTTACCTTGTTTTTAAAGGCTAATTGTTTTTCGTGATAATGGGCAATGGTTAAAAGTAAATGATGTAGTCGACCGGTGTGTTCACCGATTTCAACCAACTGTATGGTGAAGCTATCAAAGTAATCAGCATGTGCTTTCAAACTCGCGCTCAAATTTTTTCCCGACAGCATTTCGTTTTTGATGGTGTATATCAGCAAACGCAGTGCAATTTTTTCTTGGCTTTTTTCTAACAGCGTGCAGCACTCAACCAATGGAATGCCGGCTGCGATGAGTGTGGCAAGCTGCCGTAAAAAAACGGTGATATCAAAGGGAGTGGGCCGCGAACGTTGCGTGATGGTGCTCATGTGTTGTTGCAAGCGCTTCAGATACAAACGGAGCATGCTCATGGCGCAACGACGCGTTTTAATTCGGCGTAACTGGTGATGCCAGCACTTACTTTGGTCATGCCTGCTTCCCACAAAGATAAATACGACTTTGTTTTAAATTCAGCTTTTGGCAGGCATTCAAAAATACCAATGCGCCCTTGGTAACCTTGATGACAGAGTTTGCAACCATTCGCACGATAAGCACGCAATCTTGGTAAGTGCTGAGGATGCGCTAAAATTTCTGGTTGTTTGCAATGGTCACAGAGTTTGCGCAGCAGACGCTGCGCAATAATCAGTGATACCGAATTCATTAAATGATAAGTCATGACACCCAGTGCTCGCAGACGTTTCATGGTTTCGTTGGCGCTATTGGTGTGTAAGGTTGACAAGACCAGATGACCTGTTTCTGCAGCTTGCATGGCAGTGTGCGCAGTATCGCTATCGCGAATTTCACCGACCATGAGTATGTCTGGATCTTGGCGCAAAAAACTGCGTAATACCGTGGCAAAATCAAGACCGATACGTGGATTGATATTAACTTGGTTGATGCCATGCAATTCCATTTCGATGGGATCTTCCACGGACGAAATATTTTTTTCAATTTGATTTAAATACTGTAGCGCTGCGTAAAGAGTGAGTGTTTTGCCGCTGCCGGTTGGGCCGGTTACCAAAATTAAACCTTGTGGTTGATGCAATGTGCTAATCAATAATTCTTTTTGTGCATCCGTCAAACCCAGTTTGTTAATATCAAGCGCGCTACTTTTTTTATCGAGTAAACGTAAAACAATTTTTTCGCCAAAGAGAGTAGGGCAGGTGCTGATGCGTATTTCGATGTTGCTTTTTCGTTGGTTATTTTGCAGTAAACGCATGCGACCATCTTGCGGTAAGCGTCTTTCGGCAATATTTAATTGTGCCATGATTTTAAGTCGCGTGATGATGCGCTCAGCTAAGTGTGGTGGTAATGATGCAGCATCTTGCAAAAGACCATCGTGACGAAAGCGTATGCGACAACATTTTTCATACGGTTCGATATGGATATCGGAGATATTTTTTTCACAGGCATCTTCTATCAAGCTATCAACAAATTCTATCACCGGTTCATCTTCTTTTGCCGCGTTTTCCGGCACTGTGATCACGTGTTCTAGTGGTGATAATTTAGCGAGTGTTGATTCCAGTTGTGATTCAAGTCGCTTTGGATGATAGTGCTGTTGTATGAGTTGCTCCAGTTCTTCCTCGCGCATTAACAATGGTTGCACGCGTAATTCGGTATGAAAGCGAATGGCAGCGAGGCTGTCATGATCGGTGGGGTCAGTGATGCCGAGATACAAGCACAGGTGATCGCGCTTCAGTGGAATCACGCGGTAACGGTATATGAGTTCGGAGGGGATGAGGGCATGGTTAATGTCATGCGCTGTGAATTTTTTCAAATCGAAAATGGGTAACGAAAAATATTTCGCGCAACAATCGACTATCTGCTGACCCAGCAGCAAATTCGTTTTGACCAAGTAACTGGTCAGCGACACACCTTGCTCTGCTGCCATCTTCATCGCCGCTTGTGCGTTGTTACTTTCTAATAAACCATCATGAACCAAATAAGCTGCAAGTCCGCTTAATTCCTTGACCGTTTGTATGCTATGCACTGCACAAACCACTCTTCAAACACGTGCCACCGATAGTCCAGACACTGCCATCAGCATTTGGCTTCAGCTGAAAGGTCGCATTATTCACCAGACTCGTTCCTTGAGCTGTAATCATTCCTTTTTCTACCTTCACACTCGCTAAATTCTTGCTACTTTTAGCATCCAGCGGAATCCCATGTACGCCATTCCCGAGCTCATCAAGCGTTGCACCTTCCTGCAACGCGAGCGACACCGCGAGCTTAAAAATCTCTGTCGCACTAATGACTTCCGCAAAGCGCGCCCGCTGCGTGTAACTTTGGTATGAGGGAATCGCAATCACCGTCAATATCCCAATGATAGCGACCACAATCATGAGCTCAATTAACGAAAAACCAACAATAGATGATCTAAACCGCATAAGTTTCTCCATGAGAGGTGATAAAAAAAGAAATGTGAGCAATAAGTCGTCATTTAACAATGAGGGCAATCAAGGTTTGTTTTGAATGAAATAAAGCGCTAAAAATTAGCAAAAACGCAGATCAGGGGGATGTTTAAACCGCGTTTATACTTACTTTTAAAACCCATTGCAACATTTTTTTCTCCGGAAAAAAACACCCAACGATCCCCTGGCGACCCCATCTCTTTTTCTTTATACTCTCGCCTGCATTAAACCCTAGCCGACGTAGCTCAGTTGGTAGAGCAACTGATTCGTAATCAGTAGGTCCGCAGTTCGACTCTGCGCGTCGGCATAAGAAAATGTATAATAATCAATAAGATGCGCAATCACATATAGATCAAAATTTAAGCACCAGGTTTTCGTGCTACCCTGGTGCTACCTTTTAAAGGAGATTCAATTGAAAGATCGCTTGTTCTTTGCAACTAAAAGGGAATGTTCTATGACAAATAATTTTATTAAAGAGATAGTTTCAGGTGGTCAAACTGGAGTTGATCGTGCGGCATTAGACATTGCTATTGAGCTTAAAATTACCCATAGCGGTTGGTGTCCTTATGAACGAAGGGCGGAAGATGGTATTATTTCAACGAAATATAATTTAAAAGAAGCACCCAAACCAACGCTTGAGGAAAGTATAGACCCTGATGCTATCTACAAAAAGAGAACCGAATTAAATGCTAGAGACTCTGATGGTACTTTGATTATTGTGAAAGATGCGCCAATTGGAGGGACTCTTTATACCATCGAAATGGCTGAAAAGCATAAAAGACCTTATTTGATTTTTAACTTATTAGACAATACTAAAGTTACCGATGTTGCAAATTGGATCATAAAAAACGACATCCATAAACTGAATGTCGCAGGTCCTCGTGCATTGCAAACATCTGGTATTTATGATTCTGCTTGTAATATTCTTCATCAACTTTTAAATCATAGATCAATGGCACTACCTTAATCCCCAATATTTCTTGCGATTCTTTTGCTCAGCTTTTTCATTAGCCTTTCTTTTTCAACAGACCGCTGTCGCTTCAATGTAGGGAATGGCTTATGCCTCTGCTTAATAACACGTGGCTCGACTCTTCCTGGTCTATTACCTATCTTGTTTTTAACGATTAACGCGAGCATCTCAGCGTACAATATTTTATTTCTTCTTGTGTTTGAATTCAAAAAGTATGGCATAAATGCTGCTAGCAATTGTACAGCACCTTTGAAACTAATTTTCCAAGGAACAGCATCATGATGTACGCAAGCTTCTGCCATAATTATTCGTATAAAATTGTACGCTAAAAAATGAATGCCTATCTCTTTTTTTACCATATCAGGCGTTTTGCAAGATAGCATATCCATATTCATAATCGCTTTAATACTTTTCAAATTAATTTCAACATCCCATCTTCGCTCATAGATGTTGGCAAGTTCTTTTTTGTGATATTTTCTAGCATTCAGGAACGTGGTAACGTAAACGTTTCCTGCCACTTTAAACTCTCTTACCTGAATTTTATCTGGATAAGAATCGTATTCTTTCTGTGTCATCCACGTGGGCTTATACGGTTTTTCCCAAAAAACAACATGATCATTTTTACCCAGGTGAACGCCTGATCTAAAATCATAATGTCGTTGGCCTTGACCACGAAATATTCCGTCGGCACCCATTTTATTTAAATCAGCCATAAGGAAAAAATTGGGAAAGTAACGGTCTCCTAATACAATATCGTCTTTCTCAATACAAGTGAGAATATTTCTAAGCAATGATGATTCGCCAGTACCTTTTCCTTTGTATGCACCAATTGCATAATCAATCACCGTGCCAACGGTGAGAGACATCACTACTACAAAGCGCGCAATAGGGAATCCAGCACCTTTTTTCTGATTTTTATGTTGAGGAAAAGCCTTTTGATTTGCTTTTGTATCTGCCATTTTCCCCGTGCTGCCGTCAAAAACTTTTAAATTTCGGCCAAATGGTTTCCATTTCGATGGTGCATCGTTTAGAGGTGCAGTGCCAATTTCCTTCACTAATTCATACACAGTTTCTTCTGGCAATCGTTGCCGTGCTTTACAATAAGGGCCTGTATTTGAGCTAACCGGTTTTTCTCCGGCATTCAATTGCTTGTCAGACGTCAATTAGGATTGCCGGTCGGCGTCAATTATCTTTGCCGGTTATGTTAAATTAATAATCATAATATTCCCCTTTAATTTAAATTGAAGATGATGCAGAGTTTTTACGGTAACTTTCTTCATTGATGTTGATAATTGTTGCGTGATGTATCAAACGATCAACAGCGGCTACTGCCATCATGGTATCTGGGAATACCTGGTCCCATTCACCGAATGGCTGATTAGATGTAATGATCAGACTATTAGACTCATACCGATCAGCGATTAGCTCAAAAAGAACACTGGTTTCCAGCTCATTTTTTTTGACATAACTTATGTCATCTAAAATCAGCACTGGTATTCTTGCTAACTTTGCTAATGCATCAGCTAATTTTAACTCTTGCTTGGCTTTTTGTAATCTTTGCACCAATAGTGTGGCTGGAGTAAACAGTACACGTACACCTTGCTCAATTAACCGATATCCAATTGCACATGCGAGATGCGATTTGCCAACGCCACTAGGGCCGAATAAAACAATGTTTTTTGCTTGTCTTGTCCAGCTAGCGTCATCAGCAAGCGCTTGAATCTGTGCTGCATTGACAGATTTTGCTTTTTTAAAATTAAAGCTATCTAGCGTTTTCCCAGCTAATAATTTTGATTCAGAGACATGTCGTTGTATCCGCTTTTGATATCGAGAAGCTACCTCTAACTCGCATAATGAAGCAAGATACTGCGCATGGTTCCATCTTTCATCAACAGCTTTGTCCATATTTTCTTTCCAGCGCGTCAACATGGTGGGTAAACCAAGTTGTTTCAATAATAATGGCAACGTAAATTCGTTAGACATGGGTCATCTCCTGTCGTAATGCAATCATGTCGTAACTTTTTAAATTATGTTGCATAACATTAATATTTGGCAGCGATGGATTATCTGTTTTGAATTTCATTTGATAATGATTAAGCGGAAAAAATTTTTGATTTGCAATATCTTTCAATATGTCAGCAGAAAGCAATGCTTCACAGTTTTCCGTTTCGGCTAAATAAAGCACGCCAACTATAAATTTACATGCTGTTTTTGCATCTAATTTTTCATTTACGTAATGCCATATTTTCCGATAATCATCATTTGGTAATAAATCTTCACGTATACTTGAATATCGAAATGCTTGCGGTTTTTTTATTAAGCTATGTATTACATGCCGATAATCAATATTTCTACCGCGTTTGGTTTTAGCTGATGAGTATGTTCGCATTAGCGTGACAATTAATGTATTACCAACATAACAACACAACCTGTTGTCATACAATCGTATTCGTAGTGATGTACCAATCAAACGTGACGGCACTGTATAAATAACGCGTCTTACATCAATTGTACTGGAGCTTGATACGCGCGCAGTTATTTCAGTGTAATCTTGAGTTTTATACGTCGGTAATTTTTGCAATAGCGCTCTCTCAATGCTAATCGCTTTTGCATTCCGACGATTATGTTGTTGCGTAATTTCCCTAATGAATTCTTCGTATGAATCAACTGATTCAAATTCATTACTGCCACGAAGTAACAGACCTTGTTCGATGCGGCGCTTAAGATGGCCATGTGGTGATTCAACACTGCCATTTTCATGTTTAACACCAGGATTGTTACGTGTTGGCTTCATCATGTAGTAATGACATAGCGCGTCATATCGTGATGTCATGTCTGCTATTGCATCTTTTTCAATATTCTTGAATGCAGCAGACAAACTATCAGTCCTATGTTCACCTGGTGCGCCGCCTAACAACCATAGCGCTTCCTGTAAGCCTTCTGCTAGTGCAGTATATGATTCACCACCATGAATGACTTTCAGAAAACTCCAGTGACTATATGCAAGTCGAAAATGATAAAATCGGTGCTCGAATATTTCTTTTTTAATAGTAATCGTGACACCTTTAAATTCAGTAAAGTCAGACAGCCCCAAACGGCCAGGCTCATGTAGTTGACGAAACATTACTTCTTGTTCTGGGCCTTGTGTCGACTTCCAATGTTTGACGCGTCTTTGCAGCGTGCGAAGCAGGTGGTCACCATAAATGCTATTGCCTTCTTTATCCTTGTGCTTTGCCTGTATAAGCTCAAGAAGCGTCATGGGTTGTAAATGTGGATTTTGTTTAAGTAGTGGTACCAATTCTGGTTCCCATACCTCTGATAGCGGATCATTTCTTGTGCGCCAACGATGGTTATCTCTTTTCATTTTTAACCGTTGGCCTTTCTCTATTGCTCGACCGCTACGCTCGCTAATACCAGCTTTCGCGGATGACACTACTTGTGAATTTCCTGATTTTCTTGATGACATAAATATCTCTACCTGTTGGCTGGTTATAAACTTGCCAGGCATAAATCCTCCAACAATTGTGATTTAATGCCATGCAAGATATCCGGTTTAAACCGGCAATCCTAATTGTCGCCAACCGGCAAAGATAATTGTCGTCTAATACTTGACTGCCGATTATCATCGCTATACCGTACCTTTCATATCAGTTGCACATAGGGATTAAGGAAAGTTGCATGGAAAAACAGCTAGCCCAAATTGATACTATTATTTATCAATCAAAAAGCGGTGCTTTAGAGCTAAAAACAGATAAAGAACAAGAAACTATTTGGCTTACTCAAGATCAAATGGCTTCTTTATTTGATGTTCAAAAAGCAGCTATTTCTAAGCATTTAAAGAATATTTTTGATTCTGATGAGCTGAAAGAAAAAGCAACAGTTTCCATTTTGGAAACAGTTGCCAAGAACAATAAAACCTATAAAATCAAGCACTTCAACCTTGATGCAGTGCTAAGTGTCGGTTATAGAATTAACTCCAAAAAAGCCACCCATTTCCGCCAATGGGCAACCAAAACCCTCAAAGAGCATATCCAAAAGGGATATACGATTAACCGCCACCGTATTAAGTCCAACTATGAGGATTTTTTAAAGGCAGTATCTGATGTTAAAAGTATCGCCGCTGGGTCAGTGGTTGATAGTGACAGTGTGCTGGAACTAGTGACGTTGTTTGCTGATACGTGGTTTTCGCTTGATGCGTATGACAGAGATACACTTGTTTCCAAGGGAGCAACCAAAAAGAAAGTGGCACTGACAGCAGATAAGCTCGCTCGTGCGTTGACCGAACTGAAACAGAATCTCGTTGAAAAGGGAGAGGCGACTGATCTTTTTGGTTCAGAACGCACGAAGGACAGTATATCGGGGATTGTGGGCAATGTTATGCAATCTTTTGGTGGTGAAGACCTTTACCCATCTATCGAAGAAAAAGCAGCGCATTTGCTATATTTCATCATCAAGAACCATCTATTTGTTGACGGTAATAAACGTAGTGGTGCTTATGCATTTGTGTGGTTTCTACGGCAAGCTAAAATTTTGGATGTAACACGTATGACGCCCCCTGCACTAACTGCGTTAACTTTGCTGATCGCAGAAAGCTCACCAAAAGAGAAAGACAAGCTCATTGGCTTGGTGTGCGCTGTTTTAAAAAAATAATCTATGAGACATGGAACAAATGAATCGATTTAAAAAATATAGCTTTCTAATTTTTATAATTGGCATATTGTTTTTTTGTAGTAATGTTGTTCTTGCTGGCTATAATGGCAATTTTTTTTCAGAAAAAGATGCTGCAGCATTTTCTTTATTAGCGTATCAAGATGAAGAAAATCAACCGTCAATACCAGATGGTTTTGCTTTATTATGTAAGTGTCCGTTAGAATTTCAAAATAAAGACTATTATGGAGAAGCATATTATCGATTAGAGTATGGAATATACCCTGACGGACATAAAACGGATAAACCTGTAGGTGTAACAGTTGTTATTGCACATCGAGGGACCATATTAAAAACTGATAATTTATCTGATGATCTTCTGGTTGCTTTAAAAATGGCGCCAGATTCATTTTTTATGAGTTCTAAACCATTTACTGATTATGTGAGATCATTGGTTAACTCAAAGTTTCCATACTCCGATGGCTTTTTTACACATACTTTTATTCACACAGGTCATTCTTTGGGGGCTATACACGCTGAATTAAATTTTGTGTTTCAGAAAAAAGACGATAGATTCGGGAACATATACGCAACAACATTTGAAAGTCCAGGTTCTAAAGAAATTATTAAAAGCTTTATATTGTCAAATTTACTTCCTTCCACTTCATTGTGTGATATATGGTCTATTGAAATAGTAAACACCGATATTAATTTAATAAATACCGCCAATGAACAGGCTTATCTGCCATGGCGAATAAGCCCCGGATATAATTTTATTAATATACCTAAAATCGATATATCTCCAATTGATATCAAATATTTTTCAACGCTTTTTACTCTTGATCAACATAATATGGCAAAAATTTATAATTATTTCAAAAATGGCGGCAATTTAATGGCATCTCGTGATCATTCTAAAGAATATGTTTCTAACAGTGCTTGTGATGCTGTAAGTGATTATCCAGTAGGCATAATAAATGCATTTAAATATTATAAAATTTATGATCCAGAATGGCATAAAGAGCATCGTGATTACTGGAATCAAGCTTTCAAAGTATATTGGGATAATCACAATGAAATACATGCAGAATATGGAAATAATTTAGACACCTATCGTGAGTATATGATTAGGCATCATCTATCTTGAAAGCAAATCGCTTCCGTAGCCAAATTTGGGACACTCGCAGATAACACACCACCAGAACCCACAACAGATAACAATCATCTTTTCTCGGTAATCACTGGAATTAATTGTTGTGGATTATTGTGGCTTATTGCTATAATTTGTTCCATTATGTTTCGTAATCAGTAGGTCCGCAGTTCGACTCTGCGCGTCGGCATTAGTAACCACGCGGCTTTCAAGGGATAACCCCTCCAGAGCCAAAGCTTCGTGGGGCACTCTTGGGGCACTAAGAGATAAAAAACTGCAACAAACCACAATCATCTTTCTGATCATTTCGCTATAATCAGCCGCTTAGATTATTCGTATTTTAGACTGGAAGTGAGCTTTTATCGTGAGTGATACCATCATAAATTTGTACAAACAGCGCCTTAACCTTTCTAACGCGACGATTGTGCGTATAGAACATGAAGATGCCATTGTTGCTGTTGCTTATTTATAAAGTAATATTACCCACGGGTGAAAATTTCATTTTAAAGATATCAGCGAACACTCAAGACTATTTGCGTGAAGTTTATTTTTTAAAATTGTTTGCTGGTAAAATTTTGGTGCCCGCGATTAAAGAAGTTGTGCCGCCAGAAAATGATATTAAAGGTGCTGTTTTAATGGAATGTTTGCCAGGCACACTTCTTACAAAAGATGACTCAACAGAATCATTAGCTTTTGAAATTGGTTCTCAATTAGGACTAGTCCACTCCAACAGCACAATAGGATATGGTGACTTAACACAGCTTAACGAATTAAGTTCTGATCCTCGAGCTCCATTCACTGCTAAATTTGAAGAAGGGATGGCTGAATGTAGCGGTCATTTATCAAATGATCTTCTTAAACAATGCCAAGAGTTTTATGATGAACATGTTTCCCTTTTATTATCAGCAAATGGTCCTTGTATTATTCATCGCGATTTTCGACCTGGCAATCTAATAATACAAAATAACAAACTGCAAGGAATAATTGATTGGGCATCAGCGCGTGCTAGTTTTGCAGAAGAAGATTTTTGTTCCATGGAATTTGGAGGATGGCTTAACGATTTATCCATTAAACAGTCATTCTGTGATGGTTATACAAGTGTTAGGCCTGTTCCTAATTACAATCGAATTTTACCTTTTTTACAATTTAATAAAGCAATAGCTGGCATTGGATTTACGGTAAAGCGCGGCACATGGAATAACGTTAATGCACAGTTGTATCAAATCCATTATCAATTTCTTAAATCATTTTTCAAATAAAGGAAATGCACAATGTTCGCGGTAATTTATCGTTCATATATAAAGCCAGAACTAGAAGAAAGATACCAGAAGCTATGGAATCAGGTTGCAAGTTATTTTATTCAACATAGAGGTGCAATTGGTTCCTGTCTTCATAAAACAGAAGATGGTATATGGCTTGCATATTCAAGATGGCCAGACAAGGAGACTCGTGATGCTTCATGGTCAAGTGACAATACTGTTGAGGATTTACCCCCTGCTATTAAAGAAGCAATTGTGAAAATGAAAGATTGTGGCGATCAAAATCGCAAATTACCAGAAATTTGTATGGAAGTAGTTGATGACTTGCTATGAACACGAGGTTATTGACCATCAAGTTACTAATATTAACAAGTGAGGTTTACGTGTGATTGATCATGTCACTGTTCCTGTAAAGGATTTGGTTATGAGTAAGATTTTTTATAAAAAGGCTCTTGCTCCTTTTAATTATCAAGTATCGTTTGGCGGCGAAGGGAAATTTTGGGCATTTGATATTAGAAATGGAGCGCTTTTTGAAATTTCTCAATACAAGGCAACAAGTCCGTTAACCTCTTTTCATATTGCTTTTCGTGCTAAAAGCCGAGAACAAGTTCAACAATTTTATGAAGCAGCGCTAGCAGCAGGTGGTAAGTGTAATGGAGCGCCAGGATTAAGACCACAATATACAGAAAACTACTATGCTGCTTTTATCATTGATCCAAGCGGACACAATATTGAAGTGGTTTGCCATGAACCAGAATAGAATCAAGAAACGATATCCAGTCAATAAATTTTAAAAGGTGATAAATGAAAAAAGAATCAGTAAATAAACCTGAAATTAAGTTGATAGGTTTAACGACAAGAACAAATAACAAAAATGAGATGAAACCGCAAACTTCTAAAACCCATTTTAATAATAGCCGTAAAAACATTTTTAAATTTGATAGTCGGATAGCCCATGAGTAAAGTATTTATTCGCAAACCAAAGATTGAGGATAAAGAAAAATTTATTTCTGAAATGCAGCGAAGCCAATCATTGCATCATCCCTGGGTAAAGGCACCCACTACCATCCAAGAATTTGATGAGTATTTCCAGCGATGCCAGCAATCTAATCAAAAAAGCTTTCTCGTATGTAATGACACAGGAAATATCGTTGGTGTTTTTAATGTTAGCGAAATTGTTCGTGGCTTATTTCAAAATGCTTACCTCGGTTTTTATGCAGTTGCTGATTTTGCCGGCAAGGGCTATATGAGTGTTGGTTTGAAATTAGTTTTGGCAAAAATATTTAATGAGCTAAAGCTGCATCGCATAGAGGCAAATATACAACCTGATAATGTGCAATCCATCCAATTAATTAAAAAGAATGGTTTTCGTTATGAAGGTTTCTCCCCGCGTTATTTAAAAATTGATAATGAATGGCGTAGTCATGAACATTGGGCAATGACTTATGAAGATTTCATAAGAAATGATGCTAAAGTGCTTAAAAAAGATCATGTTGATATTGTTGCTTATAATTCAGAATGGCCGATGATAGCTAGTATTGAAATTAAAAAGCTACGAGAAATATTACCCTCATCAAAAATTATTGATATCCAGCATGTCGGTAGCACAGCTATTCCAGGAATGGCGGCAAAACCAATCGTGGATATTCAAGTTGCTGTTAAATCTTTAGATGAAATGAAAGTCATTGCTATTCCTGTCTTGCAAAAGTTAGGTTACGAGTACTGGTACGAAAATCCTGATCCTGAACGTATGTTTTTTGTGAAAGGTATGCCACCCTTCGGCGATAAGCGTACTCATCACGTACATATTGTTGAACCTACTTCAAGGCATTGGAGTGAAAAAATAGATTTTACAGATTATTTGATTGCTCATCCTGAGATTGCAAAAGAATATCAGCAATTAAAAATTAAGCTCGCGGAACAACACACCTATGATCGTGAAGAATATACCAATGCTAAGGGTGAATTTGTTAAGAAGATTTTAAAGTTGGCGCAACAAAATATTAAAGGTGTCAGATGAAGAAAAAGCAGCTAAAAAACTCGTTGGTTAAAACTAAGCAGTCAACAATTGACGTAGCTAATACACTATATGAACGCATAGCTTCCGTTATACGTGGTGCTAGAGCAAGCATCATGCGGTCAGTTGATACTACGATGGTGAAAGCTTACTGGCATATAGGGCAACATATTGTTGAAGAAGAACAAGGCGGAGCTAAAAGAGCTGCTTATGGAAAAGAATTGCTTATAGATGTTTCTGCTAAATTAAGCAAGGAATTTGGCCGTGGTTTTGGTGTTACAACTCTTGAGGATATACGTAAATTTTATCTGGCTTATGCGATTATCGAAGGTGATAGAAAATCCCACGCAGTGCGTGGGGAATTAGAGGCACCTAAGTTTCACCCCAATTTATCATGGACTCATTACCGAGCGCTTATGCGTGTTAATAGGCTTGAGGCTAGAAAGTTTTATGAGGTGGAAGCCATTAAAAATCGTTGGTCGTCTCGTGAATTAGAGCGCCAAATCAATAGCTTGCTTTTTGATCGACTTGCTAAGAGCAAGGATAAGGCTGGATTAATGAAGCTTGTCCATCAGGGACAGAAATAGCAAAGCCCGAAGATGCTATAAAAGACCCTTTTATATTGGAGTTTTTGGATATTCCCGAAGCACACCAGCTTGTTGAAACAAAACTGGAAGAAGCGTTAATCAGCAAATTGCAGCATTTTCTACTGGAGTTAGGCAGGGGTTTTGCTTTTGTCGCTAGACAAAAACGCTTAACGCTAGATGGTAAGCATTATTATGCCGATCTTGTTTTTTATCACACCGTACTTAAATGTAACGTCATCATTGATCTCAAGACCCGTGAGCTGACCCATGCTGATTTAGGGCAAATGTTGTTGTACGTTAATTACTATGACAGAGAGTGTTTGACTGAGGGTGACAATCCAACACTGGGGCTGGTATTTTGCACGGAGAAAAGTGATAGCATGGCCAGTTACCTTTTGGGCGATAAGGCTAAACAGATTTTTGCGAGCAAATATCAATTCCATCTACCGACTGAAAAAGAGCTAGAGGCAGAGCTTAAGCGAGAACTTAGGCTATTGCAGAAAGTTGAAAAATAATTAAACAATCTGGCAAAAACATATTGATCTTAATTTATCCATTTATTTGGTTATTAGAAGATCAATTTACTCCAATTTTATTCTCAACTGCCCCTTCAGTGCCCCATAGATTATTATTAGTCGATAAAAATCATTAAATATTAAGTTTATAAGTAAGATTATCATCTGATTATGCCGATTCGTGATTGGAAACCTGCATTGGCTAGATTTATGATCGAATTCGATGGAAGGGTTTGATCAATGAGGCGGCCGTTTACACAAAATATTTTTCAGACTCAATTCTATGATTTTTTTTATCAGCCAGAAATTTTTGGTTGTTTCTAAAAGTTATGGTTCCCATTATTACATCCATATTTCAATGATGATTGAAGTTAAGGTGTGCGTTCTGTTCTTACTAAATTTATAAGTTTTTGAATCAGATAAAAATCAGCATTTAGCTTCAGTGCATCATTAAATGCGGTGTAAGTTTGTGTATCATTGCTTTTAAGCCATTGGAAACTTTCCTTAGGCCCGAGATACCATATATCACGTAGTTTAAAATAACATTCCAGCAAATCGTGAAGAAGCCAATGTCTGCGAAAGTTACCTTCGATATCCTCTTGTCTTGCGCGAGCAAGCATTTTCATTACCCATGTATTGATTTCGTGTTTTTCCCAAACTGGTGTTTTAGTTGGACCGGCATGAAATAATGACTTTACTTCTGTTAACAAATCTTCGCCAACGCGATCCTTCTGGCATAAAACAATACCATCTTTAATGCGAACTAAAGATGCATCTGGATTTTTCGCAGTGATTTCTGGGTAAATAAAAATATCTAAATAAAAGCCCTCAACTAAGCGACAATCTCGTTCCATATTTCCACTTTCACGTATAGCAATGATGTCGTAATCGCTTGTGGAGGTGGCTTCATTGCGTGCGCGGGAACCATATAAAATAATTGTGTGGCATTTGTAATTCTCAATAAGCTCATTTTTTATTGTATTTAATAATGAATCATTATTTTGTTGGTTCATTTTTTAATACCATACTCATAAAAGAGAAATACTCATCACAGAAACACAATGACCAAAAAGTTCATCATCGCCAATTAACTGCCATCCTAATCGTCTGTACCATGAAGGAATGGTCGGATCAAAAGCTAATAAATATAAAATTTGATGGCCTAAATTTTTTGCCTGATCTTTCACTGTATTGATCAGTGCTTCACCTATTTGTTGTCCTCGATATTTTGGATTAATAACTAAACTGCCTAGCCAGGGAGCAACACCAGGTCGGATACCGTCCGTTTTCCGCAGACAAGCCATGCCGACAGCTTTGCCATTGCACAGAGCGACAAAAGCTATTGGCATAGTGTTACTGTTTGAGTGTTCAACAAGTTTTTGCTTTGCCTTATCGATGGAGGCATTAGGTGCCCAATGTCGGCTAATTTCCCCATACCAAAGTTCGGCAAGAACAGGAATATGTTCTTGGTTATCAATAAGCGGTTTAATTATAAAATCTTGTGCTTTAATCATAAAAATACCATTAGTTTGAGCAAGTAAGTATTGTAATGCCATCGTTTGGCCCTGTGCTACAATCTTCGGTCTTTTCATAGTGAAAAGATAGGGAGTGTTCAATATTAAGTCAGAATTTTAGGAGGTTCTTAGGTGCGCTATGTCTAAACTAAAAAAAATAAAAATATGTGCACTGTGCGGTGCTAATGACGTTATTGGTGGATATGATCACCTACCGCCACGTGCAATTTTCACAAAACCTCGACCGCAAAATTTAATTACTGTGCCTGCATGCCTTAACTGCAATAACGGTAGCTCAAAGGACGATGAGGTTTTTAAAACGTTTTTGGCATTTTTACTCGGCATTTCTCCCGCAACGGAGTCATTGTTTAAAAGCGCTATTTCTACAGCACATAAAAAATTTTCTCGTTATATTTTAGCAAATATGCAGCGTGCATATCTCACTACACCATCTGGAATTATATATGACCAGGGTTATACCATTCCGCTTAGTCCAGAGATTGCTGGTGCATTTGAAGCAGTAATAAAGCGAATTACTATGGGACTGTATTATTATCATTTTGATAATAATTATATTGGCAATAACACTGCTTTTCAGGTGAGATTCCATAATACATTAAAAAAAGAAATGATTGATCAAGTTGCATTTTCTGTTAATAGAATAGGAACAGGCCATTTTTCTTATGGATATGCTAAAGCTATTGAAGATACAAAATGTATTTCATTGTGGTTATTTGAGTTTTATGAAAAATATTGGATATCGTGCGGTACCCTTTTTGATAGCGCACAATTTTCAGAAGATGCCAACGATCATCAATTGGCTATGTTGCCTTAAGGTCTGGGCATGTTAACAATTTCTTCGAGTTCTAGCATATCTGCAATTCGCGCAACATTTTTCGATGCTGCGCAATAGTTCGCCGCATTGTGCTTTGACCTCAGCGCACCGCATACCGTGCTTATAGGCGTTCACCTTGCTCGATGCCTGGGTTTTTATTCTGTTGCTGATTTTTCAGGTAAGGGTTATATGAGTGCCGGCTTGAAATTAGTCCTAGCAAAAGTATTTAATGAACTTCAGTTGTATCGTATTGAAGCAAACATACAGCCTGATAATATCCAATCGATATAATTAATCAAAAAGAATGGTTTTCGTTATGAAGGCTTTTCGCCACGTTATTTAAAAATTGATAAAGAGCATGCTCGCTTTAGCAAATGAAATGGGTTAATTACTCTTTTGTTGCAAGCAAACCAAATTAAGTTATATCCGGATTTTAGAAAATTTAACTAAGTTAGTGGCTGCCACGATTTTGATTTTTTTATATTATTACAAGCATTTAAACAAAAAATATAATTTTGTTTACAAAATGCGAGCTAATGATAAAATATTGCAAATTATTTTCCGTCAAATCCCCTCAAATTAGGTAAATTATGAAATTATCAAGTTTATTGTTATTAGTTTTTTTTGCAGCACAACCACGTTTGCTTTTAATTGTACGTCGATTAGTCCTAACGACGTTGTTGTTTCCTTGCCATTTAAAAACCAGTCAATCAGTAATGGCAAGTATGAAGATGGTATCTGTTTCCCCTATAAATTGAACCAAGACACCGCAAAAAAAATTGTTTGTGAATTATCTCAACTTGAATCAGGATGGTTAGTCTACTTTGAGAATGCTTTACTGCGTACCTCTGATAGCACATTACAGCAAGATTTCAAAGATACATCCACTGTGATTCTAACAAATAAAGGCGAATCAAAAATCATTGGTAAAAACATGTATCAAATTCATGTTGATAATAATGAAGCTGTTGCTTTTCATCATGAAAAAAGGAGTGAAGATTCATCAGCAATACCTAAAGCCACATGCAGATATGAAGATGATAATGGAAATTAATCTCGCCAAAAATATTTAAATCGATTAGGCGCAAGCTCAATATATTTAACTGAATTAGTTCCGACTTGATGGACATAATATTGAAGTAGGTTGCCATGAACCAGAATAGCATCAAGAAACAATACACTATCAAGGTTACTATCTTACTAGAAAATTCTTTTTGGGTAGGAATTTTTGAAAGGAATGATGGTGAGGGATATGCAGTGGCGCGAAAAATTTTTGGTGGAGAGCCGACTGATGCTGAGTTGTATGAGTTTGTTCTTGCGCACTTTGATGAATTGAAATTTACTGAACCACGGGAATTTGAACTAGTTATTAAAAGAAAAAATCCTAAACGGGCGCAGCGAGAAGTGCGACGTGAAATGGAAAAAGCTAAAAAGGGTCTGATGAGTACGACTCATGCCCAGGAAGTGCTAAGGCTAGAACTTGAGAAAAATAAAAAATCAAATAAAGTAATTTCAAAAACTGAAAAAGAAGCACATCAGGAAGAAAAATTTCGTCAAAAACAAGAAAAAAAGAAAAAGAAACATCGTGGGCATTAATATTTTTAGAGGTAATTATGATCATTTCTTATCAGGAATTTGAAAATGTTGATTTGCGATCTAGCACTGTTGTTAAAGCAGAACCATTTCCTCGCGCGAAAAAACCCGCATATAAAGTATGGGTCGATTTTGGCGCAGCGATTGGTGTTAAACAAACATCAGCTCAAGTAACAGTGCATTACACACCAGAAGGCAAATAAATATCATGACTCAAGATGTTGTAGTCGTTCCATATAACAATGAATGGCCAAGTATGTTTGAAATGGAAGCAAAGCTCATTAAACAGGCTTTGGGTGATAACTGTTTGGCTGTACATCACATCGGCTCAACTGCTGTACCAGGGTTAGCTTCCAAACCAATTATTGATATATTGCCTGTTGTTAAAAACATACTACAAGTAGATCAAGCAAATGCCGCTATGGAGCAACTTGGATATAAGGCGAAAGGTGAGTTTGGCATACCATTTAGACGATATTTTCAGAAAGGTGGTGATAAAAGAACTCATCAAGTGCATATTTTTGAAGAAGGTAATCCAGAAATAGAAAGGCATATAAAATTTCGTGATTGGATGATAGCGCATGCTGACGATAAAGAGGCTTATAGCAAGCTAAAAAAAGAATTATCCTTAAAATTTCCTCATGACATCATGAGTTATTGTATGGGCAAAGATGATTTTATAGCGATCATTGATACTAAAACAGGTTTTGATGGCTTACGAATTATCCAGGCTTTAACTGATAGAGAATGGCAATCCGTGTGTCAACTTCGGCAAAAATATTTTTTTGATCGTGTGCAAATTTCTGATCCTTATACCTGGACATTTAAACATGCAAATCATGTTCATTTTGTCCTTTATAAAGGAAGCAAAATTATTGGTTATGCGCACATTCAATTATGGCCTGATAAGAGATCAGCACTTAGAATCATTGTCATTGATGAGCCATATCGGAATAGCGGTATAGGTAGTGATTTTTTAAAATTGTGTGAACGTTGGTTAAAGGAACAAGGAATAGAAAAATTACAAATACAATCTTCACCCGAAGCTTACAAATTTTATTGTAAACACGCTTATATTCACATGCCTTTTAATGATCCTGACGGTCATGAGAGTGATCTGCGAGACATTGAGATTGGTAAAATATTTTGATTAATGCTAAAGATCGCACCATTGAGGGTTTTTATGAGTAGACAACTATCCAAAATGGAGTGACAGATTAGAATGTTCTTACACGCCAATTGATATGCTTAAAAATATTTTACCGCCTAAAGAATCGCGTCCTTATTTTGGCGGTGGAATTTTTTATGATGAAGCTCCTTATGGGCAAAAAATAAATTCGGCTTACCTTGGAGCAAGCAAATTACAAATGCTCAAGATTGGCGATATGGGAAAGAAATGTCATCAAGAAATGAAACCATCGATTTTATCAAATTTACCATTGGCGTCATTTCTTATTTCAAGCCTTTCGGTTTGGGGCCTTTTAAAATATCGTCAAATGGGGATGGTCGATTTTTTTCTTGTTTGATCGATTCACTTGCTAATTCTTTTTTCTCTTGTTTCTCTGGATTTGGAGTAGGCAGTAAATTTTTATTCTCTAAGTGCTTAATAAATGCATCGTAGTATTTTTGGTTTGGAATGTGAATAGCTAATTCATTGTCCTTTATAACAGCAGAAAAATCTTTAGTTGAAACGCCTTGCTCAGTTAATTGATCTTTAAATTTATCAAATTCTGCTTTAACAACGTTTAAAAATTTGCGCGCTATCTCTATTTCAGCTTTAGATAATCCTGAATTAACACGAAATGTTAAATTTCCACGTAACCTATCACTTTCGATAGAAAATAATCCGGCCTCATAATTGATCGTTTTATCAGTAGATAATTGCGACTGCATCCAAATGGTTTTAGCTTTATCAAATTCCCGGATAGCCGCAATAGTTACTGGACTCAATGTACTAGCTACCTGTTTCGCTGCGTACGCAACATCTTTATTCTTAGTTTCGCCACTATCACCGCCGCCACCGCTTCCGCCGCCGTGTCCTTTGCAGATTGGATAACCCATTGCACGACATAACCCACAAGGATTATTTTCGATTGCTATGGTTATAGCGCCTTTTTTAGATTTTGGATCGGAAGCCATCTGCTCTTTGTTTGGCATGGAAGCACCTTTAATTTGGTAATGTTAATACAATATAAATTTATCTGGGTAATTATAACACAGTGATTATATCGGGTTTTTAAGAATTTCATAGCTTTTTGTGCTTAACGCTTAGTCTGTCCAGAATTCTTTGAATCTATTAGGAGAAATATCAGTATAAATAACAGTAAGCGGTGAACGTATAACAATCCTTGCTGAAAATTAATTTGATCCCACCGTAATGCAACGATCTACTCTTAGGCCATGCCTAAACATGATTAGAATAAGAGTATCGTCGCGATGGCCGTAACGACCATAACCTCTTGCGGATTTTCGCAGTTTATCTATCTCAGTTTGAGATAGATATTCATGGCTGTATCAAGTGTTAATTCTTTCGAACGGTATTTTTTCCATAAGATATTTCCAACTTCTGCAAAAATGAGATCAGGCGCAATAAACTGCAAATTCGTATACAGTAAACGCGTAGCAGATATATATAGCAGGCTTGTATAGGAGTGAACTGCATAATTATATTTTCACTTCTTATAGCGTTAATTGGGGATATAGTATGGGTTATGTTGTCGACACGACTAGAGTAAATTAAATTACCATGTCGATTTAACATAATTATGTTGCACTTTTGCCATAACCTTTTCCACGTAATGATTCAGCACCCAGAGTTGATCCGGCAAATAGGCCTACCTTCAAATCTAACAATCCCTGTTAATTGCAATACATGCTGTCATAAATTCTTTCAATGGAATGCTGGGTCTTCCATGCCTTTGAAATGACGAGGTAAATCTCGCTTTATCACATGCGATCATCAATCTATCATTGGCCAATGCCCCATAAACAAACCATAATATTTGTGCTGTCGCAAAAGCATCTAATAAATTTTTTTTAGATTCAAAATTCATATAATTTTTAAGACAGGCATCCATAAGCTGCAGAATACGTATCATCTTCATCTGTCAGTGCATGATGTTTTTTTGCTTGATGCAAACAATTTATCAATGAAAAAAATGGATGTGAAATTGCTATTTCACCTAAATCAATGATTGTGATATTTCGCGATATATCGCTATGAGTGTGTTATTGTCATTAAAATCAGGTTGGACAATGCTTGGTTTGATTGCAATAGTCGGATAATTTTTGACATAAATTGGAAACCTTTGGAAGCAGTTTCTCTAATTCACTAATTTCTTTTTCTGATAGCCCATCTGCTATCAATATTTCTTTTTGTGAAAGCAATTGCATATATAAATCAGGCAATTTATCTAATCGCCAATCGGGCACACCAATATCAAGAAAAATATTGACATGATCTGCAACGGCTAACTGCATTGATGTAAATTGATCAATCGCTTTGCAAAACAATGCTGCATCGAATTGCTGTTTCAGAATTTCTCGCAATGATCTGCCCGCGTCTTTCATTAAAAAACAATTTAATTCAGCATTATGTGCGATAACTTCTGGAACAGAAACATGAAATTGATCATGCAAAATCTGGATAATACTAGCCTCCAATGCAAGCAGCTTTGGCGTGTGCTTCAAATAAATGTAACCATCAGATGTTGCAAAGCGCACTACATAAGACCAAGGCGTGTTTTGCACATTTTCTGGCAAGTTGCTTTTTAGCGTATACCCATGAGATGAAAGGTATTTGCAACCCCATTGGATAATTTCTTTATTCAGATTGTCATCTCCTGTTACAGATTCAGTTGTCATAATTTATTTCTCTACACCTATTATCTATGATTTGATTCGCATGGTAGTTGTCACGTGTTATTCGATATAACACATGCCGTCTTAGTGGGCTATCTTCCTCAAGTTTTGGATGATCAAAATCATCTTTTTCAGAGTGATGTAACCCAATTTTTTCCATTACGCGACGTGATTTGATATTGGCAGCTACAGTGAATGAAATAATCTCATCGAGGTTCAATTCTGTAAAGGCATAATGTAAAACTGCTTTAGCTGCTTCCGTCGCATACCCTTTTCCCCAATGCTTCGATGACAAACGCCAGCCAATCTCGACAATTGGCAAACCTTTAGTCAGAAAATTGGGAATGTCAAACGGCGGATGATTTAAACCGACAAAGCCAATAAATTCATACGTATCTTTTGTTTCAACGGCGTAAAGAGCGTAACCAAATTTTTTGTAATGCTGATGAATGTGGTCTACAAGTGCTTGTGTAGCTGCGATATCTTGAGTAGCGGGGAAATGTTCCATAACCAATGGGTCAGAGCTAATAGCCGCCATTAAGGGTATATCACTGTGTTTCCATGTTCGTAATATTAAACGATCGGTTGTCAAAATAATTTTTGGTGTGTCACTCATAATGGTTATTACTCGAAGAGTCATTAATTCATTTGCACTGTCATTCTTGCTTTGTCTAAATTTTTCGAATCCATTTTTTATAAAAAATTGAATGGCATTTTTATTACTTTTAAGTGGATCAGTGATTAAGAGAGTAAATTTTCTTTGCACATGTTCTTTGATGAATTTGCTTAAGGTTAATGTTCCATAGCCTTTTTTAAGATAATTTTCATCCGCGATGAATAAGTCTAAACCAGCAATTTCATTTGGCTTGCAATTGTCAAATAGTGAGTGATTATAGTCTGTCACTCCATCAGGAAGAGAATCCTTTAGGCAATAAAGTTGAATATATCCAATGGGCGTATTGTCAACGTAAACAATAAAATTCGGTATTGATTCAGGATTAAGTATTCTACGCAGATACTTTTCTCTAATCATATCTAGGGTATAATTTTCACCACGAGCATACCATTGCTTAATATGCGGTTTTTGAAACCAATTAAACATTAGCGGTAAATCATTTTCTGTTAATGGTTTAAAATTAATAGAGTTCATACTAAATCTTTTCTCAAAAAATAATAATATTGAATTTTTATCAAAATGATGGATATAAAATTGAAGAATTAATTAAACATGCAGATGATATGATGTATTTAACTAAAATGAAATCAGGAAATAGTTTTCAATATTTTAATCGCGACAAAAAATACTAAAACTGAATAATAACGACGCTCGCAAAAATCACGAGCGTCGCAATCGGTGTTAGCATCGTCACTTACATCATGAGACAGCTATCTTGATCTTGATCCTTTTCTTTTCCTTTATCTCTACTATCTGGCGTGGGTGTTTTACTTCCTCCCATTAAAGCAGAACTGGTAGCAAACCAAGACCGTTGTTCTGACGATTCAGAACTGGCTTCTGGCTCCATGCTTGTTCTTGTTCGCTGTTGTCTTCTTGAGGGCAAATAATAGCTGCTCGAGACATGTATAGCTGAAGCGGATGCAGTAGACTCTTCGCTAAAGGAAGAAAATCCATGTCTTCTTCTCTGAGAGGACAGAGGTGGGACTATCATAGGTTGTTCGATTGTAGATAATGGCCTCGTGTCTTCAGCAAATTCCCTATCTTTTAATTGAATGGTTGTAGCCACTAAGCGGCGATAATTCTCAAGTACATGCCAATTTTCTATTTCCTTCCGTAATCCATCTTGAGGTGTCAGTATTTTATTCGGCAAGATCTCATTCGTATTTGGGCTGGTATCGTTTGTTTCCAGCCATGAAGCTATGGCGGAACGCTCATATATATGTCCATCTGCTGTAGCAACAGGATCGGTCATAACGTCAAAAGTGATGGCACAAAGAAATCGATAGGGAATACCATCCTTATCATTCTCTTCGTCGGGCTCATTATTTCTTCCTTCGCTCTCTTTCTCTTCTTTCTCTTCTGGCTCTTCATCGGTAAGTGATGCAGCGTGTTGTTTGATTAAAGCTCTACTCCGACGATAAGCACTTTTTGCAGCGGACGCAGAAGGTGTTGAAGATTCAGGTTCTTCACTGGCATTGAATGAGAGGGATGAACGCTTTAAGCAGGTTGGAATATCAAAACGCCCTGCTGGTTCAGCATAGGTAAATAACTTATAAGATCCTTCAAAGTACGGATTGCCATAAATGGCGCTGGCTGGTAGGGTGGATTTGCCATCAGCGTCAGGTAAAGCGCGGGCAAGTTCTTCAGGGAGATGAATGCTCTTCTTCTTGCATACCTCTTTTAATGCGCCACCGCGTTTTTTATCTTTATAAATCTCAGCGATTTTTCTTAAATCCTCATGATTGTGTAAATCAAAAACCAATTGTTCATCTTGATTAAGATCAATCAGTAATAAACTATTTTTAGATTCATAAGTGATGAAATAATGTGGTTGATCATCATCGTCAACATCACGTAGCAAATGAAGAGGACCTTGCGGAAGAGGGGCAGTATCAGTATCAGAAAAGGATGCGTCGTTCATTATCCAAATAATCCCTTGCAGCGCAATTAAAGCGAGGTGGCGTTCTTCACAGCATTTGGCATTTTTAATGGTAGAGAGCGTGGTGACGGGTATTTTTAGGTTAGTTGAAAGTTCAACCAGCATTACATCACCATCATAAAATTTAACTTCACTAATGTCGCATTTTTTGGTGCCATATCGTTTTTTTATTTGAAAGCATAGATTCGCGATTCGTTTATTTGACGTCAGTTTTGAATCGAAAATGTCGCCTGCATCCTTTAGTAGGAAGCCATATGAACGATAAGTATCAAATTCTGGCTGTGCAACGAGCGTTGCTTCATCTCCAGAAAAAATGCCATCGAGAAAAATCATTTTCCAATTTTCTCGATTGGAAAAATCCATTTTTCGCTCATATTCCTTAAAAACAATCGGTTCACCTTTTTCTACTAGCGTCAATGTCCTTGTTTTCATATCAAATCGTGCTACTTCTCCTTTATATGATCCATACATCTCTTGGGTTGTGCCATTGGTACCAGTTAATGTGTTTGTGGCGAGAGAAGCGCTATGGCCGGTCATGCCAGAAATATATTCTGCTGTTTTCGCCGCATTTTTATTACCGGTATAGAATCCTTGAAGTGCACAACCGACGGCGGCTCTTGCAGCTTTTATGACATCACTTTCTTTTTTATCTTCAGGCGGTAAGAGATCAGATAATTTCTGCAGACGTATTATATCAAGGATAGTAAATCCATTTTGACGCAGGATGGCACTAATGTTTTGTAGTACAAAAAGTGCGATCAACTCTTCATTGAGTTCAGCGGATAAAGGGTGTCGTTTCTCGTTTGCCTTAAACTTATGCTCTTTTCCCGCATAAAAAAAGTCACATTGATTGGACACGGTAATGTGCGTGCCAGCATCGGGTATTTCAATTTCAAAAATTTCACCATATCGATCATTGCCACAGGGAATGACACCCAAGTGGTTTTCGTGAGATGTCCCATTGATCATGGAGGTAAGCTTAACATGTGTAAATTTGGGGCCAATAAAAGATTGAGCTACCTGTAAATTAACTTTCATGTCTTCACCATCTGCAATATGGATAACAGGAATACCACTCATGGTGCAGAATTCTTTTAATTTATCAGAATAGGAATTTCCCAAACCAATTGCGACAACAGTTAAATTTTTCCCATACTGCGCCGTTAGCTGTTCCAGAATTCGCTTTGGTTTTGCTTCGGAATCTTCGCCATCTGACATTAGCAAAACGGTCATGGAATCATTGGATTTTGGCAGATGCTCTCTCATTTTATCAAATGCAGCAGTAATACTAGTGCCTCCTGCTGCTTGCAACGATTCTATTGCTTGTTTGTTCACTCTGAAATTGGAGCCTGCTTCAGTGGGAGAAATGATAAGCTGAGCTTCATGATTAAAGGTAATCAGCGAATAAAGTGCACGTGCTGGTAGTTCCTCAATACTGCTAATGAGGGTGGGTCTGGCTAGGTCTATCCGTTCGCCAGCCATACTGCCGCTAACATCTAATAAATAAACGACATTTTCAGTTGCTGGCGCCACATCACCCGGTATCAGTGCAGCCTGAATAAAATAAGTGTTTTGTTTGAAAGGATGTCTACAACTTTTCAATTCAAATCGCATGTGCATAAAAGCTCCTAGAGTTGTGAATAATATTATTGATTGGATAATACACATAAAAAGGTTGAAATTATTAACGAAATATTAAATCTGCTTGAAGTAAATTTTTTATTCTATATGCATGAGTTGCACACGACTATATTGTCGCTTTGCATATCAGATGATGTTGTTCACCGATATAACAAGATATAACCCGTAAAAATTATTTTCCATCTTGCTGTGGCAACACGTGTAACGTTAACAACGACACCATTTCAAACATAAATAATTGGATATGTGTCCCTTCAAAAGAATAGGAAATAAATATTTCTTCCATGATCAAGAAGACCGCCCACAGCGCCATGCTAATACTAAAAGCAATATTAATTGTTTGCCAAACGTAGGTGCGCTGCCAAAAACAAAAGGCAGCAATTAAAAATAAAATGGCAGATATTCCTTGCGCAAAAATATCCAAGGAAAAAAGCCCATTTAAAAAATAATGCGGTGTGTTATAAATACTGATAACTTTTCCCAAAGCATGATAATTGCTAGAACGAAAAGATGATGCCGTCATTGTATCGGTAGTGATGAGGAAGTCAGTCAAATTGGTTAGGAATGCAATGAAAAACCAACAGCACCAAAATAGTAAAATGCCTTGTTTAAAGTAAAATAAGCTGTAGTCTTGTTTTTTATTTATATTCATAAGTAAGTAGATTAATGAATTTTTCTTTATTAATAAAATTGTTTGATACCATGTTGGTTTGAGCGCGTCAAGTAAGAGGTGAATTGATGAAAATACCGATCATGAAGAAATTATCCAATCCAGAACTTATTGCTGCCGCCACACAGTTTGCGACCAATGGTAAATTAGCGATATCGGCTAATAATCTTGTTTATCTTGATATTGATGATGCCTATATTCATCGCTTATTTCCTTTGTTGCAAAATCAACAAATTAAAAAGCCAGATTATTTTTCGAAAGGATCAGCGGGAGCACACATTACAGTGATTTATCCGGAGGAGAATAAAAATATTAATGTAAAAGAATTAGGTCAAGAATATAGCTTTGCCATTAAAGAAATGGTTGCTGCTGAGATTGGTGTTAAAACGTATTATGTACTTTTGGTGAAATCGCCTTCCTTGTTGCAATTGCGCAGAAAGTATAAGTTGCCAGATGCCTTGTGTTTTAAAGGCTACGCGATCGATTTTCATATCACCATCGGTGTTGAATCATGAGGTGTGGGCGCAGTTACTTGATGCCAATTGTCATAATTCTTTTCTTAAATATATTTTAGAATATTCTAATAAATAATTTTTAATCTCTCCCAACCGCTCATAGCCATTTTTCAAATAAAATGCTTCGGCTTGAAAACTGTAAGTATCAAGAGTTGCATAGTGACATCCTTGTCTAATGGCTTCTTCTTCTGCCATAAGCAATAATTTTTTTCCATAACCTTGGCTACGCATTTTTTCTTCAAGCCATAGAACATCAATGTATATGGATTTGGAATGCATCCATGCGAGAACGCCGCCACAAATTTTATTATTTTCATCTTTTAGATAAATGCAAAATGATTTTGCTTGTACACCAATTGTATTGATATTAAATCCAATGAGGCCTTCTCTTATGGTTTTTTTATCATTATCTGTTGGATTGTGATCTGTCGTGATTTGATACATAGTTTTAGCTCTCTAGTTTTTTAACAAACATTGCATTGACTGTTTCTACGTCCGTTGTAAAGAAACAGCGCCCATGGCTTAAGCTAAAAAAATTATGCTCTCTTTGTTAGTTGTAATAAACGCCATTAGCAAAGTAGAGATAATACCCGCCATTGTAGTAATAATTGTAATAACCACCATTATGGTAATAATTAAAATACTGGCCATTATGGTAGTAATTGTAACGTCGTCCATTATGGTAATAACGTCCGCCATAACCATGGTGACCGTTATAACCATAGCCGCGATGTCCATTGTAGCCAGCATGTCCATAACCGGCATGCCCATAGCCACCGCGATGGCCACCATGCCCACCACCATGTCCACCGTGTGCAGCATCAACGGCATAGGGGCATGCAAGTAATATTGCTGCACAAAAAATAGTTATCAATTTTTTATAGTTCTTATTACGCATAGCGATCTCCTTATTACTAAATTAAAAAGGATGGATACACATTTGAATATTATACCGCGTTTACACAGTGAAAAGCTTAGGAATGGAACACCGAGAGGCTTTGAAAATTAAGGATATTTCATTTAAGATTTTGTTAATTATTGATCATTATACTTACAATCCATAATAAATAACTGGAGTGGAGCATGCAATCGGGACAATTTTTAGCAGAAGATGAGGAAAAAGAAACGAAATCTGCTCTAGCAGTCGAGTCTGAAATTGAAGCAGGTGCTAGATTAATGTTAGATAAATATTTTCCTGAATGGGAAATAAAATTACTTCATCGTAACATAACTACTAAAAATGCGACGCCAGTTGAGCTGCTTACTCTGTGCAGTGCAACGTTTTATACCTCTACTGGTCAAGTTGAAGATGAAACAAATTCCCGTATATACGCAGAATTATTTTTTAATGTTAGAACAAATAACTTTGATAGTTTTATAGAAGTTTTTGACAAAAAATATCTACCCACTATGCAGTTTGGTCTAAGTCGCGGGAATGGATTGCGTCATTTATTAACCAGTTTTATTAATGATATTTGTGGTCGCAGTCTTTTAAGGAATGCAACTTTATTAGGACATCAGGAATTTCTCAATAAAGCTTATCTTCAGGTAATAAGAGAACTCGAGATTGAAAAATTGCCTCTTCGCACCATATCGCATACTCGATTATCATTAGCCACGATGTTTAATCAAGTCGATGTCATGAAAAATTTAATTGATTCTGGCGTATCAGTTAATGAAAAAACAGCTGATAAAGAAACTGTTCTATCAATCGCAATCGTGTTTGATTGTCGCGATGCTTTGCAAGTATTGTTGGCGCATAAATTAGACAAGCATGACTATTGGTCGGCTTTGTTTCTTGGGATTATCTATTGCAGAGTTCAATGTGTCGAATACATGTTGCAAAAAGGCATCATGAATGAGGATCCATACAAAATTAAAGGATTACTTGAAAAAGCATTGTCATATCGATGTCCTCTTATTCCTGATCTCTTATTCAATTTCATTGACGATATTGAGGATCCTAAATTTTATTCTGGATTAATTGCAGCGTCATTAGTCGCTGAAAATGTCGCTCTTGCCATGAGAGTCTATGAAAGAATCATTGATTATAAAGGTAAATCACCTCCTATCTCTCCAAATTGTAAACTTTTTTATCAAGAATCTATAGGCGGCGATTATTATAAGATGTGTCTAGCGCTCGAAGAAGATGGAGTGGCCTATGTGCACAGTGAAGGACAACTCATTTTTCTCAATAACCGAAAGGATAATAATCGTTATCTTGAGGAAGAGTTGAGGAAAGGGGCTGATCATACACATTTTGATTTGATTACAAAAACAAAGTCACTTGAATTTGATTCATCTCGGATGCTAACAAGCAACGAATTAAATCGCGTCACGCTAGAAATAGCGCATAGTTATTCAGGTGATTTATTATTAGATGTGGAACACTGGAATGAGGCTTTTGTTATTTTCATGTTAAAACTGGATATCATTGTAATGCGTGATGCTAATTTTGCTGATGAGAACTTCACGATAGTGGAACTATTAACAAGTGGTGCTGATCCAACGGATGTGATTCAAACTTTTATCTTACCAGACGAGGTACGTGCTTTATTTAAAGCAAAATATGAATTCGATGATGCTATTTCAGCCATGTTAAATGGCGACTCTCCCGATGTCTATTTAACAAATTGTTTTTCGCTTGCTCCAGAATTTATTTATTCTATTTTTAAAAAAATTCTTAGCGGTGAAACAAAATTAACTTGTGTTGATGATGATAAGATAGATGATCTTGTCGATACGTTATCACGCTCATTGTTTGCAATAGCAAAATCATTGACTGATCCCGCATCATTCCAAATAATTAATGGCATTATCGGCATGCACTTGTATAGTTCATCACTACACGGATTTGAGAATAGAGAAGAAAAACTTCTTCAAGCGCTTTTACATCTGAGAAATGCTGGTAAAGATGATGATCACGTCAATCGTACGCGAGTACAAGTTTATAATAGCTTATTTAATGGCAGCCATTCTGGCTTAGTTTCTTCATTAAGTATGCTGTCTTCAAACGCTCAATCGAGTCAATGTTTTCGTCCATCACGTTACGCTCGATTATTTCCTGGTCAGACAACGGATGATCCTACTAGACGAAGCCAACCTGATCAATTGCATAATGGCATATTACTTTTCGATGCGCCTCAATTGCGGAGAAGAGATGATATGCAACGAAACACTAAAATTAAAAACGCTAAAATTAAAAAATAAAAATGTTCAGATGAGAATGATTTGATTCACTAGAAATTCGATATTTATAAATTAAACTATTAATGAGGTGTGGCATGCGTTCAGCTCGAAATAATGATGAAGAAAATGAAGAAGGAGTGACAGCGGTCGCGCCTGTAGAGGAATCTGAAATTGAAGCAAGTGCTAGAGTAAAGTTAGATAAATATTTTCCTGAATGGGAAAAAAAGTTCCGTCACCCTTATCGAGGCAAGAACACTACGCTTAGTGAGCTATTTCATCTGTGCTGTAATGCCATTTATCCTAATGATGGATTATATATAGATTTAGTTACTGCTTCGAAGTATGGAAAATTATTTTCCAGTACCAGAGAAAATAATTTTGAAGACTTTATGAAAATTTTCGACGACGAATATCTACTGACATTGCAATCTGATCAATCTATTCTAGATCGTGGTTATGAATTGCACCGTCTATTAGCCTATCGCATTGTTGATGTTTGCAGCCGCAGTATTGTACAAGTTGCAGTTGCATTGGGACATCAAGACTTTCTTGACAAAGCTTATCGCCAAATAAAAAAAGAACTTCTCCTCCATGGCAGCTCTTTTGATGTCATATCTCATACCGAAGCAACATTAGCCGCAATGTTCAATCAAAGTTGTCTCGAAGATTTAACGAATGAAAATGGTGGCGTTAATTTGAAAAATTCAGATGGCAAATCGCCACTTTATTATGCTATCAAGACTGGGTGTCTTGATAGTTTAAAAATACTATTGAAACATGATCTCGATATGGATGATTATTTTCGCGCATTGAGCATGGCAATTTCTTGCCGTAGAGTTGAATTTCTCACGCTTATGTTGGAAAAAATAAGGTACACGCTTGAAGGGGAAATCGCATCAGATCGACTATCTAAATTCAGAAATTTATTCATAGAGGCATTGCAAACTAAATGTCCTTTAGTTTCCGAAATATTTTTCAATCTCATTGATAATGTTGACATTCCAAATTTTTATTCTGAATTAAGTGAATTCGCATTGCAAAATCAACTTGACTCCCTTGCCAGAAAAATCTATGACAGAGTGATTTATTATAAAAGACACTCTTCTTCTGTTTCTATTGAATGCGAATTTTTTCATTTGGAACCTGGATCTTCGAGCTTACATCAATTACTTGCTTTAGGCATTAAAGATGCAGCCTATTTGCGTTCTGGAGAAGAACTTCTTTTTATCGAAACTAAAGATCGCGTTAATTATCTTAGGAGTGAAAACATAACAAATCGTTTGGACCTTGCAATTTTTGATGCTATCGCAAAAACGGAATTACTTACACTTAATTCATCTCGGGTGTTAACCAACGATGAGTTAAATCGTATTACCTTGGCAACGGGAAATTATTGTTTTGGTAGTTTGCTTGATTTATCGTGGTGGAATGAAGATTTTGTTATTTATGTGTTAACTCGCAATCTTCCTACTATCAGTGATGATGAATTAAATGATACGAATATGAACATTTTAGAATTGTTGACGAGTGGTGCTGACCCTACGGATGTGCTTTGCATGTTTGCATTGCCAACAAAAATACATGCTTTATTTAAAGCAAGGTTTGCGTTTGATGATGCAATTTCAGCCATGTTAAAAGGTGACGATCCCAATGCCTATTTAACAAATTGTTTTTCGCTTGCTCCAGAATTTATTTATTCTATCTTCCAAAAAATTCTTAGCGGTGAAACAAAATTAACTTGTGTTGATGATGATAAGATGGATGATTTTGTTGATACGTTATCACGCTCATTGCTTGCAATAGCAAAATCATTGAGTGATCCCAAATTATTCCAAATAATTAATGGCATTATCGGCATGCACTTATATAGTTCATCACTACACGGATTTGAGAATAGAGAAGAAAAACTTTTTCAAGCGCTTTTATATTTGAGAGATGCTGGTAGAGATGATGATCATGTCAATCGTACGCGAGTACAAGTTTATAATAGCTTATTTAATGGCAGCCATTCTGGCTTAGTTTCTTCATTAAGTATGCTGTCTTCAAACCCGCAATCAAGTCAATGTTTTCGTTCATCACGTTACGCTCGATTATTTCCCAGTCAGACAACGGATGATCCTGTTAGACGACGAATTGATGTGCATGATGAAAAGAAAGGTAATACAGCCATCATTAGAAAATAAAATTTGATATTACAATCTGTTAGTTGTCGCACGAAGTTTATTTTTTAATAATGCCTTAAGATGTCTATCATAAGATGGTAGTTCAAAATAAATGTATAAAACGGGGCACAGTCAATGAGATCATCAAACGTTATTTTTGATGAAATATTGGGTGAGACAAAAAGCATATTAAGTGATACAGCCGATGTCCTATCGGAAAGCACTTATTCTAGCTTTTCATTAACGACCATTCTTTTACCGGCGCTCTTTAAAGAAATTTCCCGCGATTTAGCGACTACGATTCCGCAATCACCGCTGTCCGGTCCTCTTTGGTGTTATCTGGACGCCTTCTGTTCTGCAATGACAGGTCTTTTTCAATTATTGGATGATCAAAATCACCGCTCCGTTGTCACCAAAATTAAAGGTGTAGCAAATATTTCTTCTTCCATACAATTAACCGTACTGACAGCCGTTAGCTTTTCTGCCTTGGGAGCACCGGGTTTTGCATTGGCATTTAACGTGGGTTTTTTGCTTTCATTAGATGATTTTCTTTGTGCGATGCGGCGTAAATTTAGCATTAATTATTGGATGAAAGATAAGTACAGTGAATTAAATCATCTCAATAAAAATTTAATACCTAAATTACAAGCAGAAATTGCTGCGCTAGCCGCAGATGACAAAAGTAAAATGGCTCACTGGATTCGTAAGCGTCAATGTGATCGTCGTCGCGAATTATTAAACAGAAAGAAAAAAATTGAAGAAGACATCCTCTGCAGACTTGCTTTAAGAAAATATGATGCGTTTTTTTATGGTGCAAATGTTGTCGAGATGAAAAATATTTCTGACTTTTTAACGAACAAAGAGAATGCTGGTCATATCGATACAAATAATTTTTTAACGACGCTTCAGCCTATTATTCATGCAGAAAATGAGGAAACACTGGTTTCTTCCTTAAAAGTGCAGGGAATGAGCAGCATCGAAGATTCTTCTATCAGACTGATGCTGCAAAAAAACGAAAATCGCATTCAAGCAGAATCTCAGAAACAACTGAATGATGCACTAATCAACACCATCATTTGGGGAACAGCTTCTGCCGGCATGCTACTGCTCTGTTTTCCAGCACCTGGCACCCAAATCGCGGGATTGATTTTAGTCAGCTTAGCTTCCGCTTTTTATCTTGCGAAAAATGCTAATCGCATAAAGAATGGCGCTGTGACAGTTGGCAAGTGGGCACATGCAACTTTTTTCAGTCCGAAAGTGGCAGATGAACAACATCATGCAGAAAAAAATGTAATGGCACTTTGCTCTCAACACGATTAAAAAATCACTGCTAAAAATTTTCTAATTGCCAAATTTGATAGGAAGGCGTTTCATAATCAAGCAGACTGAATGTATTTTAAAAAAGAGAAGTGAGCTGCATACACTTTAACAGCTCAGCTTCTCTTCTTTAATTCGCTATTACCATTCACATGAATAACATGCATTGTTGCAAGAGCCGCAAGTCGTGCAAGTTGAACACGAACTGCAGGTGCAACTATCGGTGCAGCTATATCTGCCACAGACTGAAGAATAATTATAGTAACCGCAATCACCACTTAAACAACCACCGGTGGTGGCAGTGCAGCCAGATAAAAGACCGATGCTACAGATTGCAAGCATGATACATAATTTGCTTTTCATTTTTATTCTCCTCGTTATCATGAATTCACGCTTCAATTATACGCTTGAATGCGATTTGTTTGGCGAGGAGGGCTATGGACAATTAGCGTAATTTGCTGAAAATATTACAAAAATTTTTATAAGTTGCAATGAGTACACTGATCTTTTGCATGATAATAGGTTTTACCGCAATCACTAAAACAATGCCAACCGTTAATACAGCTGCAACTTGTTAATAAACAGCAGAGCATGATCAAAAGTGAAGAACAAAAAAACTTCATTTATTTTTTTCCTTTTACGATTTATTGACACCTGTCGATTGCAGTTCTTCCGATTCTTTTTGATTACACCAAGCAGAGTAAGTGAAATTTTTACTTTCAGTTATCAAATTCGTTGCAGTGGCATGGGTCCAATCCATTTTGTTGTAAGTTGCGCGATCAATATCAAAGGAATAGCACAATGCCCTTATTTGCTTGCCTTTTTCATCGAGAGATAAGTAAACCTGCACTTGCAAATTTTCGAGCGTGTTGTCAGATTTGTAAAAATAATGCGTGAGCCACGTGGTAAATTGCATACCAACCACGGAAGCTGAGAGTGAAATAGGTAATAGCTGAATATCTGTTTGCGTCAATGTTGGATTCATGGCACCCGCTTTTTGCATTGCTGGAATGGCATTTAATGCTTTGTCTTTTTCTATCGTAATTTCAAGTGTCGTCCCCACTTTTTTATAGCTGATGCCCGCTAATCCAATGGATTGATTTAATTCATCTTGATTCATCACATCACTTGCTGCGGCCACATTTAGCAGGCACAACAACGAAAAAAAACCTATTTTTAACAAGCTATTTAACTGGATACGCATGTTATCTCCTTCACGATGGCACGTCAGTCAAAGGCTAACAAATCCAAGCTGATTTCGCTATACTAAATAAATACCTAAATTCAGCTATTTTCATAGAGAGGTCCTATCCCATGGAAACGAAAATTACTGTCATTTCAACGCCGAGTAAATTAGCGACACCAACAGATCTTGGTGATAAAGCGCGACAAGCCATCACCAAAGCGATTAATCCTATTGTTGCAGATACCTTTGCGCTGTATGTCAAAACCAAAAATTTTCATTGGCATATGTCAGGCACACATTATCGCGATTATCATTTATTGTTAGATGAGCAAAGCGATCAGTTGTTTGCCATCATTGATGTGCTCGCTGAACGTGTTCGCAAATTAGGTGGCACAACCATTCATTCCATTAGTCACATTAGCCATTTGCAAACGATACACGATGATAATGATGAATTTGTTGAGCCAAAAGCCATGCTGAATCGTCTGCTCGCCGATAACAAAACATTTGTCGCAGAATTGCGTGCTGCACATGAAGTGTGTGGACAACATCACGATGTAGCAACCACAAGTTTGCTCGAAACATACATCGATGAAGCAGAACGACGTATTTGGTTTCTCTTTGAAACAATACAATCCAGCTAATTCACTATGCTGCTTTAGTCATTTCGATTATGATAAGCCCAGTTTTTTTATGGGATGTTGTTGATGACAAAGTATTGGATACTGATAGCCCCAAAAAATCAGGTGGCAGCAGCTGTAGCAGGAAGTTATGTTGAAGCAGGTCATGGTAAGGGTCATCCATTAAAACGTATGAATGAAGGGGATGGTTTTATCTACTACTGCCCTAAATTGGAATACGGTGGCGAAGTGCAATGTCAGCGTTTTTCAGCCGTTGGTTATGTATTGGGGAGCGCACTTTATACCGTGGATGTCGGTAATCAAAAAGTAATTTATCGTCGCGCTGTTAAATACTTACCAAGTGGCGATGCATCTATCAAACCGCTTATTTTTAATTTGTCATTCATCAAAGATAAACAACACTGGGGTCATATTTTTAAATTTGGTATTTTGCAAGTGCAAGTAACGGACTTCATGTTGATTGCCAAAATGATGGATACCAAAGCATCTGCATTTGCCTAATTTTTTATTTGTTTCGTGTTTTTCTTTTTTCTAAATGATCAACTGTCGCTGCACAAACAAGGTCGCCCCAGACATTGGTCATCGTGCGGAAACGGTCGAGGATGCGATCGAAAGGTAATAATAAGCCTATCGCAGAGGTTGGCACATTGACGTTACGCAATACCATGACCATGGTGATGAGACCGCCTTCTGGAATGCCCGTTGCACCCATGCCGGCAAGTATGGCAGTGAGAAAGACGCCGATTTGTGCCGCAATCGAGAGATCAAAACCTAAAATTTGACAGAAAAATAAAGCAGAAACGGCTTCATACATCGCCGTTCCCGCAAGATTGATGGTCGTTGCTAATGGCAAGACAAAGCGCGCAACATCATCACTAATGTTTTGTTCTTTAGCGACCAATAACGTGACGGGTAAGGTCGCCATGGAACTGGATGTTGCAAAAGCCGTGATGAGTGCATTTGAAGCAGAGGCAATAAATTGCTTAGGATTTTTTTTCAGTAACACCATCACCAACAATAATTGCCACAGAATTTGCAGAAATAAGCCAACCAAAAAAATAAACAAAAAAAGTAGCATGCCACGAATACTTTGCATTAATGCATGTTGCAATGCCGCTTCAGCAACGGCCGTGCCGAGCAACGAAAATAAACCAATGGGCGTCAAATACATCAACCAAATAATCATTTTGATGAGGACATCACGCAAGCCAATAAAAAATTCGATAACCGGTTTTGCTGTGTTGCCAACAGCAATACAAGCGATCGCAAAGACAATGCTAAAAAAAACAATGGGCATAATTTCATATTTGGCAGCGGCAGCAATAATATTCGGCGGAAACAAAGTTAAGAGGTAACTCGAAAAAGGAACGGGTTTTAAATCGAGTGGCGTTGCATTCGCCAAGATGAGGCTCGGTGCAATCCCGACACCTGGTTTAAAAATATTTAGCAAGAGAAGACCAATGCAAACGGCAATCGAGACGCTGATCAAGACATAACCCAGCGTATAAATCCCAATCGAACCCAAGCGTTTCATGCCACCAATCGCGGTGATCGCGCTAACGAGAGCGCAGAATATCAGCGGTAGGACGATGAGTTTGAGCAAATTGATGAAGAGCAGCCCAATCCAGCGAATCATTATCATTTCTTTCGGGAAGAAAACACCACAAAGGATGCCGAGGGTGATACTTACTAAAATCAACATCAACATCTTGTTCTTCATGGATGAGGCGTTCCTTGAAAACGAGGGAGATGAAAATTGAGTATAACCTTATTTTGTATTCATGATAAAACGTTTAGAATGATTTGTTTTCTCTCACCTGGATAATCAATTAATGAGGGACAGTGACGTCGCATGAACCAAGATAATGGATCAGTCTCTCATCCACCAAAGCTAAAGCCACTTAATCAACGATCAAGTTTTTGGTTGTTCGTGCTCGCGGTGGTTGTCATCCTTGGTATGATGAAACTGAAAAATGAAGTGAATCGTGCGAAGGTGAGTGGCACAAAACCCGTTTCAGTGGTTTTTGCAACGGTCACTACACAGAATGTACCGGTTTATCTTTCAGCGTTGGGATCGGTGACACCGACTTATACGGTCACAGTAAAAACGCAAATCAATGGCACACTCTTGCAGGTTTTCTACAAAGAAGGCCAGATGGTGAAAGCCGGTGAGTTGCTGGCACAAATTGATCCGCGGCCCTATGAGGCGCAGCTGGTGCAATACTTGGGTGAACTGAAACGCGATGACGCATTGCTCGCCAATGCGCGTATCGACCTTAAACGCTATCAAACATTATGGAAGCAAAACTCGGTTTCGCAACAAACACTCGCCACGCAAGCAGCGTTAGTGCGGCAATACGAAGGCAATGTGGAAACCGACAAAGGCTTGATCATGACAGCCAATGTGAATTTGTATTATTGCCGGATTACCTCACCCATCAACGGTCGCATTGGTTTACGTTTGGTGGATCCCGGTAATTTTGTGCAAACAACCGATAGCAATGGCATTGCGGTGATCACCACACTCGATCCTATCACCGTTATTTTTACGCTGCCGGAAGATAATATTCCCGATGTCAGACAAAAAATTTATGCAGGATTTGCTTTTAACGTCACCGCTTATGATAGAGCGCAAACCACCGTCCTTGCGACCGGCAAGACATTGACCATCGATAACCAAATTGATCCAAGCACTGGCACGGTGCGTTTGCGTGCACTCTTTGACAACAAAGATAATCGTCTTTTCCCCAGCCAATTTGTCAATATCCAATTGTTGGTGAAGACGCTTAGCAATGCATTGGTGGTGCCAACAGCTGCAATTCAATATTCCGAGAAGGGTAGCTTTGTTTACGTGGGCAATTCCAATCAAACAGTGAGTATGAAACCTGTCGTCGTTGGTGTGATCACAGGTGATAACACCACACTGATATCGGGTGTGACACAAGGACAATCGGTGGTGGTGGAAGGTGCTGATAACCTGACCGATGGAGCGAAAGTGAAGGTGGCAACGTTAGCAAAGGCAGCAACGTTAGCAAAGGCAGGTTGAATTAGCATGAGTTTATCCGGTCCTTTTATTGCGCGTTCGATTGCAACATCTCTTTTGATGTTGGCGATTTTACTTGCCGGCATTCTTTCTTATCAATTGCTCCCCGTTTCTTCTTTACCTCAGGTGGATTATCCGAGCATACAAGTGCTTACTCAGTATCCCGGTGCGAGTCCCGATGTGATGGCGTCTAATGTCACGGCTCCCCTTGAACGTCAGTTTGGGCAAATGCCAGGCTTAAATGAGATGACTTCGACCAGTTCCAGCGGATCATCGATTATTGCTTTGCAATTTACCTTGGAGATGAGTCTCGATGTTGCCGAACAAGAAGTACAGGCCGCCATCAATGCAGCGCTCAGTTATTTGCCGGCTGATTTACCGAATCCACCGATTTATAGCAAAGTGAATCCAGCGGATCCACCGATTATCACGCTGGCATTAACCTCAAAGTCGCTCTCATTACCGATGGTCGAAGATTTTGTGGAAACCCGTCTTTCGCAAAAAATTGCTGAGCAGTCGGGCGTCGGTTTAGTCAGCATCAGTGGTGGACAACGTCCAGCCGTGCGGGTGAAAGCTAATCCGACAGCGCTTTCTGCTTATGGCTTAGGGTTAGAAGATGTCCGTACGGCTATTAGCACCGCGAATGTCAATACTGCCAAAGGCAGTTTCGATGGACCACGTCTTGCTTACACCATCAATGCCAATGATCAACTGTTGTCTGCGGATGCATATAAACCGCTGATCATTGCCTATAGCAATGGCGCACCGGTGCGATTATCAGATATTGCAACCGTAATCGATGGTGCAGAAAACACGAATTTAGCAGCTTGGATGAACGAGACGCCTGCGGTGATAGTCAATATTCAACGTCAACCTGGTGCCAATGTGATACAGGTGGCAGATAGAGTGAAGCAGCTCTTAATGCAATTACATCCTACACTACCGCATGGTATTGATATTGCGGTGTTGACCGATAGAACAACGACCATTCGCGCTTCCGTTGCCGATGTGCAGTATGAATTGCTGCTCTCCGTCGCCTTAGTTGTCATGGTGATTTTTCTTTTTCTGCGTAATGTCAAAGCAACTATTATTCCCAGTATTTCTGTGCCACTGTCGCTGATTGGTACCTTTGGTGCTATGTATTTGCTGGGTTATAGTCTCGATAATTTATCGTTGATGGCGCTCACCATTGCCACCGGTTTTGTCGTCGATGATGCCATTGTGATGATAGAAAATATTGCACGTTATGTGGAACGTGGCGAGCCACCGCATAAAGCTGCATTGGAAGGTGCAGCACAAATTGGTTTTACGATAGTCTCGTTAACAGTGTCTTTAATTGCAGTGCTGATCCCGCTGCTTTTCATGGGCGATATTATTGGACGTCTCTTCCGTGAATTTGCTGTAACACTTGCCATAACAATATTGATTTCTGCTTTTGTCTCACTGACACTCACGCCCATGCTCTGTGCCCGCATTCTACGCGAGCAAAGTAGCACAACAATGAATGCTTTTGAGCGTCGAGCGAAGGCAGTGTTAGATGACATCATTGAGCGCTATGGTCAAACGTTACGTGTTGTCTTGGATCATCAACCCCTGACGTTGTGCTTGGCTGTATTGACGCTCATTGTGACACTCGCTTTGTTTTATTTCATCCCCAAAGGATTTTTTCCGATACAAGATACGGGTGTGATTCAAGGCATTTCTCAAGCTTCACAATCCATTTCATTTACTGGGATGGCAGAAGCGCAGCAAGCCGTGGCGCGTGTGGTGTTGCAGGATAAAGCAGTGGCAAATGTATCGTCTTTCATTGGCATTGATGGCACCAATACCACGTTAAACAGTGGCCGTATGCAAATCACCCTGAAACCTTTAGCTGAGCGTGATGCCAGTGCTAGTGATGTGATTGCACGCTTGCAGCCTAAACTCGCACGCGTACCGGGGATGACCTTGTACTTGCAACCTGTGCAAGATTTAACGATAGACACGCGTACGTCTCGCACTCAATACCAATACAGTGTGGGTTCACCGGATGCAGCAGAAGTGGCTAAATGGACAGCGATACTGATTAACAAAATGAATGCGGTGCCGGTGTTGCGTGATGTGGTCAGTGATCAGCAAAATCAAGGATTGCGTACCGCGCTTAACATTGATCGTGATACCGCCTCACGTCTTGGCATCACCATGCAACAAATTGATGACACCCTCTACGATGCATTTGGTCAACGCCAAGTGTCGACGATGTTTACCGAGCGCAATCAATATCATGTGATATTGGAAGTGTTACCTAGCATGAAAGTGCAACCGAGTGCGTTGCAAGATGTTTATCTGAACTCAACGGTCATCAATGTGACAACGTCAATGGCGGCAGCGAGTCCTACCACGTTGAATGCTAATCCATTGAGTAATTTAGTGACCTACACCAGTCCGAGTTCTGGTTCTGGGAGTAGCGCAACAACAACGAATACCGCGAGCAGCACCACTGCTTCAACAGGATCGGTACCGCTGCGTACCTTTACAAAAATGAGCGCAACCACAGGACCATTAGCCATTAATCGAGAAGGTCAGTTTCCTGTGTCCACTATCTCCTTCAATCTCGCGCCCAATGCAGTGTTAGGTGATGCTATCAATGCTATTCATCAGATACACCAAGAATTGCATATGCCACCGACGGTGCAAGCTGGTTTTGAAGGTGCGGCAAAAACATTTGAGCGTTCACTCAGTAATGAAGGTTGGTTAGTGCTGGCGGCCATTGTCGTGGTGTATATCGTGCTTGGGGTGTTGTATGAAAGTTATATTCATCCGCTGACGATTTTGTCCACGCTACCTTCTGCTGGCATGGGTGCGCTCGCTGCATTGCTATTGACGCATAATTCATTGTCGGTGATTGCCTTGATTGGCATTATTTTGTTGATTGGTATTGTCATGAAAAATGCGATCATGATGATCGATTTTGCTCTCGAACAAGAACGTATCTACCACAAGTCACCACGCGATGCGATTTTTGAGGCAGCCTTACTGCGTTTTCGACCCATCTTGATGACGACGATGGCATCGATGATTGGTGCCGTGCCATTAGCACTTGGCACGGGCATGGGATCGGAATTGCGTCATCCACTCGGCATTGCCATCATCGGAGGTTTAATGGTGAGTCAATTGTTAACACTCTATACCACACCCGTCGTCTACCTTGGCTTTTGATAAGCTCTCGCGTCGGGTGATGGCCTTTGGCAGTCAATCAAAAATGAATGGCGCAGTGGGTGAGGAGCAGGGATGAGTCTCTCCTCGCCGTTTATTAAGCGACCAATTGCCACGACATTGCTTGCCATTGGAGTCGCCATTGCTGGCGTCGTGGCATTTAATTTGTTGCCTGTGGCGCCATTGCCACAAATTGATTTCCCCACCATCAGTGTGCAAGCCTCACTTCCAGGTGCAAGTGCCGAAATCATGGCGACATCCGTTGCAACGCCACTTGAAACGTAACTCGGTCGCATTGCGGGGGTGACGGAGATGACATCGTCAAGCAGTCTTGGCTCAACGCGTGTCATTTTGCAATTTGATTTGATCGCGAATATTGATGGTGCAGCGCGTGATGTGCAAGCGGCCATCAATGCAGCGCGCAGCTCAATTGCCGGCCAATTTGCCGAGCAATCCAACTTATCGCAAAGTGAATCCAGCCGATGCACCCATCATGATTTTGGCGTTGACTTCAAACAAATATTCCACCGGCCAAATGTACGATGCTGCCTCAACGATATTGCAGCAAAAATTATCGCAGGTGGAAGGTGTGGGGCAGGTGTTGGTCGGTGGCAGTTCATTGCCAGCTGTGCGTGTCGAGCTGAATCCCACAACGCTCAATCAATATGGCATTGGCTTGCCAGATGTTGCGAATGTGTTGGCCGCTGCGAATGTTAATCGACCAAAAGGCCAACTCACGCAAGGTGCTATTACTGCTGAGATCAGTACCAACGACCAGATGTTTAAAGCCTATCAATATCGACCACTGATCATCAAATATGTCAATAACAGTCCGGTGCGCTTATCGGATGTCGGTGAAGTGGTCGATTCAGTGCAAGACTTGCGTAATGCAGGATTATCCGATGGCAAGCCTGCTGTCATCCTGGTGTTATTTAAACAACCCGGCGCCAATGTGATTCAAACCATCGATCAATGTGCGTGCTACTTTGCCACGATTGAAAGCAGCGATTCCGACAGACATCGATGTCACCGTTGCTATGGATAGAACGGCCACCATTCGTGCATCATTGACCGATGTGGAAATCACGCTGGTGATTGCCATGTTGCTCGTGGTCTTAGTGAGCTACCTCTTTCTCGGTAGTATTCGCGCGATGTTGATTCCAGGCATTGCGGTGCCGTTGTCGTTGCTTGGCACCTTTGCGCTGATGCGTCTATTCAGTTTTAGTCTCGACAATTTATCGTTGATGGCGTTGACCATTGCGACCGGTTTTGTAGTGGATGATGCTGTCGTCGTGTTGGAAAATATCACCCGTCATCTTGAAGATGGGCATCACGCCGTTTCAAGCGGCCTTGGATGGCGCAAAAGAAGTGGGTTTTACGGTGTTATCGATGAGTTTATCGTTGATTGCGGTTTTCATTCCGATTTTGTTGATGGGTGGTATTGTGGGGCGACTTTTTCGCGAATTTTCCATCACACTCGCCATGGCCATCTTGGTTTCACTTGTAGTTTCGTTAACGGTGACGCCGAGTATGTGTGCGCGTCTTTTAAAAAAGGATGATGATGCAGAAACGAATCCTTGTCTGCGTGTGCTACAACGTCTGCGCGCACACTATGCGAGTAGTCTTGATTGGGCTTTGCGTCATTCCGGCACCATGTTGCTTGCGACATTCGCCGCTATTTTGCTTACTGTATTTTTATTTATCGTCGTCCCTAAAGGTTTTTTTCCGCAACAAGATACCGGTCGCATCAGTGGCTCTATTCAAGCCGAGCAAGATATTTCTTTTCAAGCGATGCGCGGCATCTTAACGCAATACGTTAACGCGGTGAAGGCTGATCCAGCCGTGGATCATGTCGTCGGTTTTGTCGGTGGCACGACGGTTAATTCGGGTTCGATATACATCACACTGAAGCCACTTAATCAGCGTCACATTTCCGCGGATGGTGTTATTAATCGTCTGCGCAGTAAAACGGCGGGTGTCATCGGTGCCATGCTTTATTTGCAAGCGGCACAAGATTTGGTGATAGGCGGACGACAAGGCAATGCGCAATTTCAATATACTTTATCAGCCGGTAGTCTGCGTCTCTTGAATAAATGGGCGCCACGAGTGACGGCATGCCTTGACGAAATTGCCAGGCATTGTAGACATGAATAGCGATCAACGCAGTCATGGATTGCAAGTGATGGTAAACATCGATCACGATACGGCGTTGCGTTTTGGACTCACCTCTCAAGTAATAGATCAAACGCTTTATAGCGCATTTGGCCAGCGTTTAGTTTCCAGAATGTATGAGGCGATGAATCAATATCACGTGGTAATGGAAGTGGCGCCGCGATATTGGCAGCGGCCCGAAACCTTAAATCATGATTTACGTTAAATCACCGAGTGGTAATGAAGTGCCGCTCTCAGCCTTTGCGAGCTTCGCACCTTCGTCCACCTTGCTGCTGGTGAATCATCAAGGCCAGGCACCTTCAGCGACACTGTCTTTAATTTACTGCCAGGGTTTGCTCTCGGTGATGCGGTTGATACCATCAACCAAGCCGTACTTGATATGCGATTACCGGCAGCCATCACCGGCTCATTTTCAGGCACAGCACAAGCTTTTCAAGCCTCCCTTGCCAACGAACCCTATTTAATTGCGGCCGCATTGCTCGCGGTTTATATCGTGCTAGGCATGCTATACGAGAGTTTGATACATCCGGTCACCATTCTTTCCACCTTGCCATCAGCAGGTGTCGGTGCTTTGCTAGCTTTGTTGATCAGTGGCACAGATCTCAGTGTGATTGCACTGATAGGCATTATTTTGTTGATTGGCATCGTGAAAAAAAATGCCATCATGATGATAGATTTTGCTTTGCATGCAGAGCGTGAAGAAAATAAATCACCGCAAGAAGCCATTTATGAAGCCGCCATTTTGCGTTTTCGTCCCATCATGATGACGACCATGGCGGCTTTGTTTGGCGCTTTGCCGCTGGTGGTTGGCTTTGGTTTAGGTTCGGAATTACGTCGGCCGTTGGGTATCGCGATAGTCGGTGGTTTAATCGTCAGTCAGATGATGACACTCTATACAACGCCTGTGATTTATCTTGAATTTGAGCGCCTACGTGTGTGGTATCACAGCAAATGGTTAACAATAAAAGCTGAGAGGAGGTTGATGAATGAAGAATAAACGTTCACTCAAAATAAGCTATTTTTTCCTTTGCATTTTTTTATTGAGCGCTTGTGCCGTTGGTCCTGATTATGTGCGTCCGAAAGTGATTGTGCCGGTAAAATTTAAAGAAGCCAAAGGCAAAAAAATTATGGGTACAAAAAAAAATAAAGAATGGAAAGTAGCAGAACCAAGCGATGGTATTGATAGAGGTGAGTGGTGGAAAATATTTCACGATGCGAAATTAAATGCGCTGGAACTGCAGTTGAATCACTGCAATCAATCCATCATCAATGCCATTGCGAATTATGCGCAGGCACTCGCCATTGTTGATGAAGCGCGCGCCAGTTATTTTCCCACACTGAATGGTTCACTCACCATCACGCGACAAAAATCGGGCAGTGGCTCGACGTCTTTTGTCAGCTCATCGAATGGAACGACGACATCCGGCACTGCGACTGCAAGTAGTGCTGGAGCGGGTAGTTCTAAAGCGCCCTCGCGCATTACCACGACGCATTCTATTTTACTGAATGCTAGCTGGGAGCCTGATATTTGGGGATTAGTACGCCGCACCGTGGAAGCAGACACAGCCGCTGCTCAATCGAGTGGCGCATTGCTCGCTGTCACGCGATTATCATCGCAAGCCTCACTCGCGCAATATTATTTCGAATTGCGTGGTCTCGATAGAGATCAAAAATTATTGAACGACACCGTCATTGCTGACAAAAAAATATTGCAATTAACACGTCATCAATATGCATCGGGCGTTGTGGCCTTAGCGGATGTCGTGCAAGCAAAAAGTCAATTGGAGACAGCGGAGGCGGCAGCGCTCAATAATGGCATCTTGCGTGGCCAATACGAACATGCCATTGCAGTTTTGATTGGCATACCACCGGGTGATTTTTCGTTGGCAGCGCGTAATCGTGAAGTAAGACCACCGCCTATTCCCCTCATGGTGCCATCTGCTTTGCTGGAACGTCGCCCCGATATTGCAGAAGCAGAGCGCACCATGGCCCAAATGAATGCCGAAATTGGCGTTGCTGCTGCGGCTTATTATCCAAGCCTTACCTTAAACGGTTCAGCAAGCGCTGTCGGCAGTGGACTTGCGCACTGGATATCATTACCCATGCTGGGTTGGTCGTATGGCCCTGCCTTATCTCAGCTCATCTACGATGGTGGTTTGCGTGCTGCAACACTTGCAGCAGCGCGTGCGAGCTATAAGGCATCTGTCGCGGCTTATCGACAAGTCGTGCTCGCTGCCTTCCAAGATGTGGAAGATAATCTTGTCGCCTTACGCCTTCTTGGTGCTGAAGCGGTTGTTTTAGATGCCGCTGCGGCAGATGCGCGCCTTGCTCTCAATTTGATGATTAATCAATATAAAGCCGGCACCGTTGCTTATTCCAGCGTCCTCACGTCACAAATTGCTGCCTTCGCTGCTGAAAAAAATGCAGCTGACAACAATTACCTTCGGATGACGGCTGCCGTTGGCTTGATTAAAGCGTTGGGCGGAGGCTGGCAGACTTGCTGAATTAATATTCCGTTAATCCTTTTATGCTAAATTATTGTCATAAATATAACGATTACGCGGAGTGGATGGTCATGATCTTTTTAATCATGTTAGATGCAATTCGACGCTTTAACGATACGCAGTTTGATGAAGAAAAAGAGGCAGGTCATACTCAAGTGACGAAGTCTGTCATCGAAAAAATGCAGGCGTTTGAATGCAGAGATTTAGAAATATTTAGAAATCTGCAACGCAACGATTCAAAAGAAATGAAGGCATTGGCGGCGACACAACGACGCACGCTCTTTACAGATCTCAGTGAATTTTTAGCAGCAAAACAAAGCGTTTTTCCTGCGTTGATCGATCATCTCATTCAAGTGAAAGATGAAAATGAAAATTTTTATTATTCGGGATGCATGACAAAAAACGAAATCAAAAAATATTTTGTCGCCACCTGTTATGCCATCGCTCTTATCGAGCATGTGTTCGAGTTTTTTCGGTCGCCGTGAAATACCCACCTTTGCTAAATCCTCATCAATCAATTATGCAAGACCCACGGTGGAAGAGGCGAAAAAATTAGGTGAATACTACGCAAAGTTGAAAGCAAACAAAGATCCGATTGATTTAGGTATGGCAGAAATCGAGCGTATGGTTGCAGATAGTCAGCCAAGTGAAAAGCCGCCATCAGCAGAGGTAGCAAGCCTTATGGAAGAGTTTGAAGCTGATGATGACTTTAAGCGCCCGGGTGTGAAAGCGCCTTAAAATCTAGCCTGTGTACACTATCCCTCGCTAACCTTTCCCCAAATTTATGCTAAATTATTAAGATGAATAGCGTGCATCCCTTTTCTGGATAAGGACAAGGTGTATCATGAGCGGAAATCAATTCAAGCCTGCCTGGTGGTTACCCAATTCTCACTTGCAAACGATGTGGCCTACATTTTGTCGCGGTGATATTAAAAATCTCGCCTTGGAGCGAGAGCGTGTCGAACTTCCTGATGGTGATTTTATTGATTTAGATTGGCTGGGCAAGCAAAAAACCGGTCCCGTGATCGTGATATTGCACGGTTTTGAAGGTTCCATTGAATCTCACTATGCCAAGGGCATGTTGCAAACATTTGATCGTGCCGGTTGGCGTGGTGTGTTCATGCATTTTCGTGGCTGCAGTGGCGAGCCTAATCGTTTGCCGCGTGGTTATCACTCGGGTGAAACCAATGACATCGGTTACATCATTAATTTTTTACTGAAACGTGAACCCGGTACACCGATTGCAGCAATTGGTTATTCTCTCGGTGGCAATGTGTTATTGAAGTGGCTCGGTGAAACCGGTGCTGATAATCCATTGAAAGCGGCGATCGCAATTTCTGTTCCATTTGAATTGCACAAAGCGGCCGATCGCATTCAGCAAGGTTTTTCCCGCATTTATCAGTGGTATCTCTTGCGTTGTGTGCGTTTGCGCTTACTGCAAAAATTTAAAAATATCGCCACAACACACATCGATACTGAACATTTGCAAGGCGCACAAACCATACGCGATTTTGATGGCAACTACACGGTGCCGTTGCATGGTTTCTCGAGTGTCGATGAATATTACACCACAGCAAGTAGTCGCCAATATCTCCATGCCATCCAAGTGCCAACATTGTTGGTACATTCGAAAGATGATCCTTTCATGACAGAAGATGTGATTCCAGGCGAAGAAGAATTGTCACCTTGTGTCAAACTTGAAATCACAGAAGCAGGTGGTCATGTAGGCTTTGTCTCTGGCAAATATCCTTGGCATGCGGAATATTGGTTAGAAGCGCGTGCGCCGCTTTTTTTTCAGGAATATTTGAAATAAGTTGTCTTCAGTTTTAATCGTGAGAAAAACTTGGTTGATACGCATCTGTTGTGGCGCAAGCATCCGCACGTTTCGTATTGATATTGAAAAAAAGCAATTCATATTTGCGCGATATATTCATATCGGTACACGCAGCTGGAATATCTAAGGCAGCAGGGTGTATGACCTGCTTAAAGCTTGCAATCATCGGATTTTTTTCGGTGTAATCAGATGCGCCATGCGGACCTTGATTTTTTCCAGTCATTTTATAAAGCGCATAGGATATTCCATGGCCGGCAATATTTTCAGGACCATCGACCGGATGACTTTCGCACTGCAGCCAAGTACATATGCAACCATCAATTTCCATGGTTCCGACCAGTATTTCTTTGCAAAAAGGTCCTTGCACCGAAAATTGCGGATGAGCTGAATCGTGACTAGATGCTTTTTCTCTACCACGCGTTAGACATTCTCGCTCCCATTTTTGATAATAAGCGCCGTTGCTATCTGGAATGATGAGAAATCCTCCCTGCAACACTTCCAGAAATTGATGCTCACACAAGCCTTTGCTGTGTAGATCATGGAGGATAAGACGCTCTGCAAAACTCGCCATCTGCCAGCACCATAGCACTTCTTTTTTAGCAGCGAGGTCTAATGTGGCTAATGTCCGTGCGATAGCAAGATTGATTTTTAATTCCAACAAAAGATCGAGATCGTACTGAGACATATCGTTTTCGAAACATTTTTCAGCTATCAAATAAGCAGCTAAATCAAGATGGCCAAGCGCCATCGCTAATTGTGGTGGCATAAATCCTTGCTTGTTCTTGATGCTTAGCAAGTGATTTTCTTCTGGTGCCAATAATTCTTTACACATTTTTTTATCGTTATTCTGAATAGCTGAATGCAGTGGCGTGTTACCGTCGTGATCAGCTAATTTTAAAGCGGTAGGGTCTGCTGCTAGCAACAGGCGGACAATCGGCTTATTTTGTTTATGAACGGCAACATGCAAGGCTGTCAATCCAGCATCGTTTTGTGCGAGCGTGTCGAGCTTTTTTTTGTGTTTTAATAATTCCAATACAATATCGTCAAACGAATGATTAGCGGCAGCAATCAGTGCCGTGCAATTCGCAGAATCTCTCACATTGATATTAGCGCTCCACGCGATTGCCTTTTTTAAGCGAGGTAAATCATTCATTGTTGCCGCCTCAAAAAGTTGTTTGTCGCTGTCAAACAAGATGGGGATGAAACGATCGATATAACCGAGAGGAAGTATTGCATAAGTGCTTTTTTCTGCTTCACGCTGTTCTAAAAAATCTTGTATGCGTCTTTTAGAGGGAGTTTCTGCATTTTTCAAGGCAATACCATGAATAGTTTCACCATAAGCTGTGTGCGTAAGCAGTAATGTTGAATCAAAGGACAGCATCAATTTAAGCAACGGCAGATTATCTTCGAAAGCGGCCTCATGGATGGGCAGTCGGCCTGCCTTGTTTTGAAGATAAAGGCAGTTTTTTTGAAAGCGATGGGCGAGATGATTGGTCTCTATTAGCAATTTAGCTAATTCAATATCGTTACTCCGGCTGAGCAAATGCAAGGCAGATTGTTTTTTCCCTGTCGATTGGGCGCAAATATCCAATGAAGTGGAGTAGTTGTTCACTAACCACCTAGTAAATGCTTTCTGATTGCTAACGATGGCTTCCATGAGAGGGGTATAACCATTGCTTTGTGAGTCTTGATCGTCAGCTACTTTTTTTCTGGCGTTAAAGTCGGCACCATCTCGTGTATCAATTATGCCAAATGCGCGGTTGATGTCACCTGTTCTTGCGGCTTCAAAAAGGTCACGATTGGGATCGCGTTGCTGCATAAAATGATTCCTCATTAATGACATTTTTTTATTAAATTGGTCGAAATTTATCGATGATCAAAATAAGAGCATTATACGGTTATGTTATTACTTTATCAACGATCGAAGTGAATAATTACATTCATTATTCGCTACAAACGACAGAAAATAAAAAATTGTTCGTCATAAGGTGTTTTACCTATTGTCAGCTTTGAAAAGATTATGTAACTTATCCGCTTCGAACTCTTTGAAAGATCCGTGATGAAATCGATTCAAAGTATCGTTTAGTTAACTAAATAAGGATGTACATATGAACCTATCTTCAATATCAGTAAAAGTAGTAGCGACTTCATTGTTGCTAGCATCAACAACCGGTTTGGCTTTTGCTAAGCACCACAAACATCAGCCAGCTCCAGCCAATTACAAAGCTGAAAATTACAAAGCTGAAGTCCCACCATGCCCACCACCAAGAATGTTAATGGACGGTTTCTATCTTGGTGCGCAGGTTGGTTATGACTCCTATCGCTTGAACAGAAGTGGTCATGGAACGATTATTGAAGGCGGCACCATTGTCGACGAAATCGCTACCAGCTCCAAACTTTCTGCAACCGGATGGGTCGGCGGCTTGTTCATTGGTTATGGCAAATACTTCAGCGACCTATACTACTTAGGCGCAGAAGCATTTGGTGGCTATAGTGGTGCGCAAGGTAACGAATCAGTTACTTTCAACCTCTCTCGCTTCCGTGCAGAAACAACTGCACGTGGCACCTATGGGGTTTCCTTGTTACCAGGCTTGAAAATCACTGACACTTTGTTAGGTTATGTGCGCTTGGGCTACAACTGGGTTAACTTCCAAAGCCAACTCAATGTAAGATTCCACGGTCTTCCAGTATTTTCTCGCAGCAGAAATAATACCAGTGGTGGTTTCAACTATGGTGTTGGTATGGAAGCGTTGGTATATGAAAATTGGAGTGCTCGTACAGAGTTTACTCATACCAACTACAATTCCAACAATGAATTTGGTAACCCAGCTGACAACCAATTCATGTTGAGTGCAATTTATCACATTGCGTAACGACAAAAATAAAGAGGGGGGTGTTATTACTCCCTCTTTATTATTTTTCTGCAAATGAATCACCCTCTTTTAGGCATCAACTATCTCTGCGACGGCTTTAGTCTTATTTTCAAACCCGGTATAAAACGCTTTGTGATTATTCCTTTGTTGATTAATGTACTTTTGTTCGTTGGTTTATTTTTTTTATTCCGCCACGGTGTTTTGCTATTTAATCAGTGGTTGCTGCTTCATTTACCGAATTGGCTGCATAGCCTGAGTATTATTTTGTGGCTGCTATTTCTCATGAGTTTTATTTTGTTATTTCTTTATACCTTCGTCACCATTGCCAATCTGATTGCAGCACCGTTTAATAGTTTGCTTGCAGAAAAAGTGGCATTTTATCTTACTGGTTCGGTGAGTACGCCACGGCGTATCAGCGAACATCTTAGTGATGTGCCCCGCATCGTTGGCCGACAACTTGCTATTCTCTGGTATTATTTGCCGCGTGCTTTGCTGTTATTCATTTTATTTTTTGTTCCGCTGTTGCAGCTCATTGCACCACTCTTATGGTTTTTGTTTAACGCCTGGTTTTTGACACTCACTTACGTCGATTATCCAACGGATAACCAACACATTGCATTGCAACAAGTACGTCGCTGGCTGAAACAAAGACGAGGTCTCGCACTTTGTTTTGGCATAGGCGCTTTAGTCGCGACACTGATTCCCGTGCTCAATTTCATCGCCATTCCTGCAGCGGTTGCTGGTGCCACTAAATTGTGGGTAGAAGAGAATCGTTAAGTTGTGTATGATCAGCCCACTTTATTTTCTTCAGCACTCTCTAGGTTAACGGTTTATGCATACATGGGTTAGTCGCCTCGGGCTTTTTCTAGTGGCCTGTTTTCTTTTTAGCGATGTGATATTCGCAGCACCTGAACAACGGTTAGCACCCGATTCCACTTTCCATTTTCTCAACTTGACCGATATTCATTTCGATCCTTTTGTGAGTTGTGAGAATAAAACACCCTGTCCCTTGATTCAGCAATTGCAGCATGCACCGAGTGAGCAGTGGGAGATGATATTAGCAAGCAATGATAAAAGTTCGCCGCGATATCGGCAAGATACCAATAATCCATTACTTATTTCAGCATTGACCACGGCAAAAAAAACAGCGGCTTTGTATGGCATACAATTTGTTTTGTTGCCAGGCGATCTTTTAGGTCATGAGTATCGCACGTACTACATGAAGTATGCGAAAGATGCAACGCGTGCAGGTTACCAATCGTTTGTGCGTAAAACCTATGCTTTTTTAATAGGGGAATTAGCGAAGACATTTCCAACAACCGATGTCTATGCAGCGGTTGGCAATAATGATTCATATCAAGGCGATTATATTTCAAAGCCAAGCGGCGCATTTTTTCGAGAAAATGCCGTGTTGTGGTCGCAGCTCATCAAAAACAAAACGAATCGTGCCGCGATGCAAAAGCAATTTACTGCCAATGGTTATTATGCTGTTGATCTCACAAAACCAGATAATTTGCGTCTGATTGTGTTGAATACCAATTTATTTTCCGCGAATGCGCGTGGCGCAAACATTGATGCTGCTGCCAATGAAGAACTCGATTGGCTGCATAACCAATTAAAATTAGCGACAGAAAAACACCAGCAAGTGATGATTGCCATGCACATTCCAACAGGCATTGATGTGTATGCTTCAATTCGCATCCGTTTGTTTACCTTGGTGGAATTGTGGAAGACAGCTTACACCATGCGCTTTCAAATGGAATTGCAACAATTTGCACCGACGATAGTCGCAATTTTTGCAGCGCATTTACATTCTGATTGGTTTCAAATTTTAACGTATGGGAAAGATGAAATTCCCGTGATCGGCACGCCATCAGTCAGCCCCATTTTTGGCAATAATCCCGGGTTTAAAATTTTTACCTACTCGCCTGCATTGCACCAACTCACCAATTACATAACCTATTATTTTCCGTTACACAGTAACGCGGTTTGGCGCAAAGAATACGATTTTGCACGCATTTATCAACCGCAGTGTCAGCCGCACTGTTCTATTTTACATGGCATGAGTTTGTTACATGAAACCGGCTTACTCGCTAATTATTACAAATATTTCTATGCTGTCAGCACAGAAAGCCAGCCCATCACCACGGAATGGTATCCCTACTACTGGTGTGCTATTCGCAAAATCGATGCGCAAAGTTATAAGAGTTGTTTGGGGTAATGCACTAGCATGATAAACCGAGAGCCGTTATAATTTGCTCCTATCACCCACGCCATTTTTACTCATGAAAGTGACACTATGCGCCAAGCACATCGTAAATCTGCTCTCGACAACAAATCGGTTTTTATTTCTTGCATAGTCCCTGTATTCAATGAAGAGGCTGTCATTGGCGCATTCGTCACGCAATTGCAAACATTGTTGCGCACGCTGACAACGCAATTTGAAATCATCATTATCGATGATGGTAGTCGCGATGCAACGGTTGCTAACACACTTCTCTTACCTAAGTCTTACCAGGTGAAGCTGTTAGGTTTATCCCGTAATTTTGGCAAAGAAGTGGCATTGACGGCAGGATTAGAGCATTGCTCTGGTGATGTAGCCATTTTATTGGATGCCGATTTTCAACATCCTCTTGAGCTTTTGCCCACTTTTTTGCAACGATGGGGTGAAGGCTACGACATGGCTTATGGTGTTCGCAAGCATCGAGAATCTGAATCTTACCTGAAGCGCACCTTTGCAAATTTATTTTATTGGCTGATGCAAAAAATCACGAAAATTGATATCCCAACGAATGCAGGTGATTTTCGCTTGATAGATCGCAAAATTGTGGATGCACTTGATCAGCTTCCTGAGCGTACGCGTTTCATGAAGGGGTTGTATGCTTGGGTTGGTTTTAAAAGCATTGCAGTACCCTTTGATGTAAAAGACCGTGCAGCAGGAAAAAGTTCTTGGCGCTTTGCAAACTTGACTGAACTTGCTATCACTGGCATTACGTCTTTTTCCGATGTGCCGTTGCGTGTTTGGGGCTTTGTTGGTTTCATTATTTCACTGATTTCGCTGATATATGCCATTTACTTCGTTACCGTGACCTTACTGTTTGGTGCTGATTTGCCTGGGTTTCCCACACTCGTCGTTGCCATTATGTTTTTGGGTGGCATTCAATTATTATCCATTGGCATTTTAGGCGAATACATTGCACGCATTTTTACCGAAGTAAAACAGCGACCAAAATATTTGCTGCAAATTAAAGAAGGATTTGATGAGTAGCGAATACGACTGTCATTTATGCCTGATTGCTCAACAGCAAAATATTATTCGTGCTGCCTAAGTAAAAATATTTTTTTGCTCGCGCGGAAAATTGCTGGAAATAATTAACGTTCAGCAAAACAAATACCCGCTTATCACTCTGCCAACGTGTCCAGAATTTTTTTTCGCTAATCAGCCACGCATCCGTTTGCTGAAACGGCATGCCATACCAAAATTCACGCATCCAATTATCATTGAGTGGAATGTCAGGTGATTGCCAATTGTTGACGATAGTCACTCGCCGACCAAGATAGAGCGGCACATCTTGGTAATATTTAAAATAGGTGACAACTTCATCTTGCGGTTTGATTATTTTTTGCAACACAGTGACCAGGGGTTTCGCTGAATTGTCGTTCAAGTAAAATGCACCGCGGGTTAAGGTGAGTAACATCGCAACGCTGCAAAGCAGGCAAAGCAATACTAACCAGCGCAAATTTTTTATTTTGAGACAACCTAATGCGACGATAACGCTGCTTAATAGAATGATGGCGATGGTAATGAGGTAAGGAAAGAAAGCCGGTGCAAGGTCTAGCCATTGATAGTGGGGCAGGGCGAGCAATGCACTGGCAAGCAGCGTACCCAATAAAATAAAAAAGAAAAGTCCAAGTCCAAACGTTTTCTTTTCCCACTGTCGCGATAAATAATGGCCAACGATCAATGCGAGCGCAGGAAAAATGGGTAAGATGTAGCCCATTATTTTAGAATGCGGGATAGAAAAAAAGACGAAAATCACAGCAATCCAGAGTAATAAAAATAATTCCGTTGGGTGTTGCTGCCGTTCTCGCCACACGTTACTTAAGCTTTGCTGCATCGCTTGCAACAAAAAAATTGTCCAGGGGAAAAAACCGAGTAAGACGATGGGAAGGTAAAACCACACGATGGTTTTGTTGTTGAATTCGCCGCTAGAGAGAAAACGCGTGACTTGTTGCGTGATGAAAAAGTAGTGCAAAAAAGCGGGGTTGGCTTTTTGCACTAAGATGTACCAGGGACAGACAATGAGTGCGAAGAGCAGGATGCCAGCTATCAAATACATTTTTTTCAGCAAGTCAAAACGATTGAGTAAGAGTATCCACAAGCCGACTATCATCGCTGGGAAGGCAATCGCAATGAGACCTTTGGTTAAAAAAGCGAGTGCAGCAAAGCAATAAGCCGCTAGACAAAAAAGATGACGGATGTGTTGCTCACTTCGTATGGCGAGCAAAAGAGAAAACAACGTGCCGCTGATGAGGATGGCGACTTCTAAATCTAGGTTCGCATAATGTGCAGCGCAAAAATAAAGGGGTGCTGTGGCAAGGATTAAGGCTGAGAGTAAGCCGCTGCGTCTATCAAATAAATATCGTCCGCTGCAGTAGGTGAGAAGGCAACCCACAATACCAAATAGCAGAGGGAAAAAACGTAAGGCCCATTCTTTAACGCCAAACCAGTGTATGGCTATTGCTTGCAGCCAATAATGCAGTATTGGCTTATCCAGAAAGGCCACACCATTAACCCGCGGGGTAATGTAATCATGGTTAGCAATCATTTCTCGCGCCACTTCCGAATAGCGCCCTTCATCGGGTGTGAAAAGTGGGTAACTACCTAGCCACAATGCATAAAAAGCGAGTACGATGGCAGCAAGAAAAAGGCTGTCAATTAACCAGGTAAAGCGTGACGAGTTGGTAAAAGTAGAGGACACCGTGTTAATACTCATTGATAATTTTAAGCGTTAAACCATGACGAAGCGCATTGTACTGTGTGCGGATGACTATGGGCAAGCGGAAGCAATATCGAAGGGCATTGTGGCTCTTCTTGAAATGCATCGCTTGAGCGCGACCAGTTGCTTGGTTAATGCGCCCGGTTGGGATGAGCAGGCGCAGTGGTTAAAGCCTCTACAAGCGACGATCGATATTGGCCTGCATCTTAACCTAACCGAGGGCATGGCGCTCTCACAGGCCTTTATTGAGCGCTACGGTGACCATTTGTTCCCACTGACCACGCTCATGCTTAAAACCACACTGCGTCAACTCGATGTGGCAACCGTGCAAGCAGAATGTAATGCGCAACTTGATCGCTTTGTGGAAGTCATGGGTTGTCTGCCGCAATTTATTGATGGCCATCAACACGTACATCAATTTCCAGTGATTCGACTCGCCTTACTTCAAGTCTATCAACAACGTTTGGCAGCGCAAAAAATCCCCGTTCGCTTGGTCAACGAAAGGATGAACATTAGCAGCTTATTGGTTGATCCTAAAAAAGATTTAATTAAAAAAATAATCATCACAGCCATGGGAACAAAAGCCTTTGCTCGCTTATTGGATAATAACCATATTCCGCATAATCATTCTTTTGCAGGCATTTATACTTTTTCCGCTGCATCAGACTATGCACTTTTTTTCCCACAATTTTTACAAAAAATTGATGAAGGTGGGTTGATCATGTGTCATCCGGGATTAGCTGATACTCAAGATAATGACACGATTGCGAAAGCGCGCTATGCAGAATATCAGTATTTTTCAAACCAACAGTTTTTAGTCGATTGCGCGAGTCAAGCCGTGGTGCTTACCCGGTTCAATGGCGAACCCATCTAAAGATACTTTTATTGTTCAGATAATCTGGTATACTTTTACATCATCAGTATGTCCTGCCTCAAGGTTTATTCCCCGGTACGGTCTCTAAGATGTAGGTTTTTTGTTTAATTAGTAAAGGTAAAGATTTATGTCAGCACGTGAAACAGGAACCGTAAAATGGTTCAACAACAGCAAAGGTTATGGTTTTATTCAGCGAGATCAAGGTGGCGATGTGTTTGTTCACTACAGAGCAATTCGTGGTGATGGCTACCGTACTTTGGAAGAAGGTACGCGAGTCGAATTCGCTGTCACACAAGGCCAGAAGGGTCTACAAGCTGAAGACGTTATTATTGTTAAGTAAGCAAGGTAATTCTTCTGCACTGAATGCCGCTTAAACTAATCGTTTAAGCGGCATTCTTATTTTTGGGAACGATATATCCCCGCCTATTTAAGAGGTGCTACTTGGCCACCATCGTTGAAGAACTCGAAAAAAAACTGCTGCACTATACTGGCAAGGCCATTGCTGATTTCAACATGATACAGCATGGCGATAAGGTCATGGTTTGTTTATCAGGTGGTAAAGATTCTTTTACCATGTTGCGTATATTGCAATTGTTGCAAGTCAGAGCCAAAGTCGATTTTGAATTATTTGCTTTCACACTGGATCAAGCACAGCCTGGCTGGAATGATTCGGTGTTGCGACAGTGGCTGTCTGACCATCACATTGCGTATGAAATTTTGACACGTGATACCTATAGCATCGTCAAAGAAAAAATTCCTGAAGGGCAAACATATTGCTCTTTATGCTCACGTTTACGCCGTGGCATTATTTATCGCTATGCGGAAGAAAAAGGTTACAACAAAGTCGCCTTAGGCCATCATCGTGATGATTTGATACGCACGCTACTGATGTCCATTTTATACAATGGCGAAATTCGCTCCATGCCGCCCAAGCTATTGAGTGACAATAAACTGCATATAGTCATCAGGCCATTGGTGTATTGTCAGGAAAAAGACATTGCAGCGTTTGCAGCAGCGATGCAGTTTCCTATCATTCCCTGCAATCTGTGTGGGTCACAAGAAAATCTGATGCGAAAACGCATTAAGACGCTGATTGATCAACTCGCTGCCGAAAATCCCAAGGTACCGAGCAACATTTTGCATGCGTTGACAGCCATCAAACCTAGCCAATTGATGGATGACAATTTTTGGGATTTTAAAAATCTTGAAAAGCAAAAAGTCGAGGCGGAAGAAGTTGCATAACGGCTAATTGCTTAACCGTGTCATTGCCTCACTCGCATGACACGGTTCAGTTATGCTAACAATTACGCTGATTGTAGTCGTTAGCGAGAAGTGTCACTTCAGTATCGAGTTGTTGCAGTAATAGAGGGATGTCATCAAGCTTCTTTTCTTTAAGCTCAGTTTCAATGTGGGCGACCAAGATTTTGATTCGTGGTAAACCAAGATAACAAAGTGCGCCATGCAATTTGTGTGCCTGTTGCTGCATTTCCTCATAATTTTTTATCGCATAACATTGTTTGATGGTGGCAACGTCGCTAAGCAGGCTTTTCATGGCGAGCGCCAGTAAGTCATTGGCCAAATCTTGTTGATTGCCAGCTAGACGCAGGCCAAGCGCCCAATCAATCACTGGAAGATGATTCAGTTCCACGTTTTTTATTCCCTCCTTGATTTTTTTCAAATACCGCCATGGCTTCGATATGCGCTGTGTGCGGAAACATGTTCATAATGCCCGCTTGTTTTAACACATATCCATGCTGATGCACCAGTTCTCCTGCATCGCGGGCGAGCGTCGCCGGATTGCATGATACATAAAGAATGCGCTCAGCGTGAAGACGATTGCAGTGAGCCAGCATTTCTTTCGCACCTGCCCGTGGTGGATCGAGCAATATTTTGTTGTAACGCCCTTGCAGCCAAGGAGCGTGCACTTCATCTGCCATAAGATTGGCGGCATGAAATGTAACATTCGTGATGCCATTATGCTGCGCATTATCGTTTGCTCTTGCTACCATTTCAAGACTACCTTCAACGCCCGTCACTTTTTTTGCAAGTCTTGCTGCCGCCAAGCTAAAGTTTCCAATCCCACAGAATAAATCGAGAACGGTATCGTCTGGTTGCAGTGCTAACAATTGCAAGGCTTGGTTGACCATGAGTCTATTCATGTCCAAATTAACTTGGGTAAAATCGAGTGGATGAAACAAGAAGGTCAGTTGTTGGCTGGGCAAGGAGTAGGTGATACGTTGTCTTGCACGCTCAGGGCCTAATGCGTAGACAGGCAGTGGTGGATTTGGTTGGGCATAAATATGCATATCGTGTTGTTCGCCAAACGCAATGAGTAAGTCTTGATCCTTCTCGGTCAGTGGTTCCATGTGACGAAACACCAGTGCCACATCCTGATCGCCAATCGCAACTTCAATTTGCGGAATTGTACGATAAGCGGCGAGTGAGGCAATCAAATTTTTTAGCTCATCTAGGTGTTCACCGATGCGTGGATGTAATACGACACACTGATCAATGTCAGCAAGATAGCGACTCGCTTTTTCTCGAAACCCAACCAGCACTTTATTTTTCTTGATGACAAATTTGACGCCTAAACGCGCTTTGCGTCGGTAGCCTAATGTATTGCTATTTAATGGTGGCAATACGGTTAACGGTGCAACTTGACCGAAATGTTTTAGCTGATCCAGCAACAGTTGCTGCTTATGTTGTAATTGTAAATCGGTACGCATGTGTTGCAGGCTGCAACCGCCACAATAACCAAAATGCGGACAGGGTGGCGCTACGCGTTCACTCGATGGTGTGAGCAAGCTCACCATTTTCGCTTCGTCATATTGGCTATGCTTTTGCGTGATTTGGTAAGTCACGGTTTCACTCGGCAAAGCACCACTCACAAAAAGGGTTTTGTTGTTAATCGTCGCAATGCCGCGACCATCATGGGTTAAGGCCCGAATCTCGGCCACCTTTTGCTTTTCTATGTCAAGTTTTACATTTTGATTCATAAGGATGACAATGGTCTTGTAAGTGATGATTTAAGGGTTTAAGAATATATATTGATTATTCAAAAAAAACAAACGTGTTCAACATTGAAATGTGCCAAATATTTTCTATACTAATAATAAGCGTTATAAATAAGTGTTTTCGCAGGGAATAGATCCAGAACCTTTAAATGAGAAAAGTAGGGAAACACGATAGTAGCGCGGTGTGCATGTTCCTTTCGTCATACAGTATGCGAGGTGATTTGTGTGGTATGACAACTAAAGGAAAAGCCTAAAGTGCTGCTGAGTTTCCAAACAATGCAAGAGCGGGTTCGCGTGATTTCCTTGTGAAAACACTTTTTTATACTGCTTCATTAATGTTACCTTCTGATAATTAAATCTTCTTGTTGAGATGTTTTTTTATGACAAATGCCATTATTGAGCGCGAAAATTTTTATGGCGCCCACAATTATGCACCTTTGCCGGTGGTGTTAGTGCGTGGCAAAGGCGTAGATGTTTGGGATGAAGCGGGTAAACATTATCTTGATCTCATGAGTGCTTATTCGGCGGTGAGTCATGGGCATTGTCATCCGAAATTAGTGAGTAAGCTGCAAGAACAAGCTTCGCAATTGAATATTGTTTCGCGCGCATTTTACAGTGATAAATTAGGCCCATTTTTGCAACGCATTTGTGAGTTGACGGGTTTTGATCAAGGTTTACCGATGAATACCGGTGCAGAAGCGGTTGAAACCGCGTTGAAGGCAGCGCGTAAATGGGCGTATACGGTCAAAGGTGTTGCAAAAGATCAGGCAGAAATTATTGCTTGTGCTGGAAATTTCCACGGTCGCACCACAACCATTGTTGGTCTCTCAACAGTGCCGCAATACAAAGCGGGCTTTGGGCCATTTCCGCCGGGATTTAAAGTAATTCCTTATGGCGATGCAAAGGAATTGGAAAAAGCAATCACACCGAACACGGCTGCTTTTATTGTCGAACCAATACAAGGTGAGGGTGGCATTGTTGTGCCGCCAGCGGGTTATTTAACAGCGTGTGCTGCGATTTGTAAAAAAAATAATGTGCTGATGATATGCGATGAAATTCAAACAGGATTGGGCCGCACAGGAAAATTGCTGGCGTATCAGCATGAAGCCATGCAGCCAGATGCAGTGGTTTTAGGTAAGGCACTCGGTGGTGGTTTGCTTCCGGTTTCATTATTTTTAACGCGTCGCGAAGTGATGGATGTTTTTACGCCGGGCGATCATGGCAGTACCTTTGGTGGTAATCCGCTAGCGGCAGCGGTTGCGCATACGGCGATTGATGTGCTGGTCGAAGAGAATTTGGTTGAGCGTGCTGCGACCATGGGCGAATATTTTCAGCAACAATTGCGTAACATTCATTCGCCGTTGATCAAAGACGTGCGTGGCAAGGGATTGTTAATTGGTGTTGAGATAGATGCTCGCTATTCTGCGCACGCAATTTGTCTTGATTTGCTGGAGCACGGTGTGCTGACAAAAGAAACGCATGAGACCGTCATCCGTTTGGCGCCGCCGCTTATCATTAGCACCGAGCAAATTGATACGGTGGTGCATGCGCTGACACAGGTTTTGGCTAATCAAAAAATCCTGCCGCGATGAGCGTGTTGCGTAACAGCGTGGCGACTGTCATCGGCCCAACGCCACCGGGCACGGGGGTGATCCAAGCAGCTTTTTCTTTGGCAGCATCGAATTGAATATCACCGGTTAATGAACCATCGGGCAATCGATTGATGCCCACATCAATGACGGTCGCGCCGTCTTTAATCCATTCGCCTTGAACGAGGTGTGGTTTGCCAGCAGCAGAAACTAAAATATCTGCTTGCTGTACGTAGTAAGCAAGATCATGCGTGAAGCGGTGACACACGGTGACGGTGGCGCCAGCAATCAGTAATTCAAGTGCCATTGGTCGACCAACAATATTGGATGCGCCAATGACCACGGCATGTTTGCCTTTATATTTTTGGTGAATACTATGCAACAAAAGCATGACGCCATAAGGTGTGCAAGGTCGTAATAAAGGGCGACGCTGTGCCAGTCGACCAAGATTATAAGGATGAAATCCATCGACATCTTTGTGAGGATCCATTTCTTCTAAAACTTTATGCGTGTTGATGTGCGTGGGCAATGGTAATTGCAACAGTATGCCATCCACAGCGGGATCATGATTGAGTGAGATAATCAACTCAATCAGCTGTTTTTCTTCGATGTTTTGTGGAAACGGATGGTAAAAAGAGCGTATGCCGATTTGCTCACAAGCATTGCGCTTGTTACGCACATAAATGTGGGAAGCGATATCGTCTCCCACCAAGATGACAGCAAGGCCCGGACGGTGGTAACCCGCTTCGACCTTCGTCTCTATTCTGGTTTTTAGCTCAGCTTTTAGCTGATCGGCTACAATATTTCCATTAAGCAGCTGGGCTGTCATAGTCATTCACTATTTATCTTGCGTTTAAAATTATGAATTATACAATAAAGTCCGATAGAATCATTGACGATTTTCACTACGCTGAGTATGATTCCGCTCTCTGTTTTTATTGTGGGCAATCACGGGGTATAGCGCAGTCTGGTAGCGCGCCTGCTTTGGGAGCAGGATGTCGGGGGTTCAAATCCCTCTACCCCGAAAATAAAACGGGTTAAGCGTCTCTGATTTTTCGTGCATGTTTTCAGAATGCGCCCGTAGCTCATTTGGATAGAGCATCGGCCTTCTAAGCCGAGGGTAGCAGGTTCGAATCCTGCCGGGCGCGTTATAAAATGTGATAAGACTGTTTCAGCAACAACATTATTCATGGTGGACGTAGCTCAGTTGGTAGAGCCCCGGATTGTGATTCCGGTTGTCGCGGGTTCGATCCCCGTCGTTCACCCCATCTTCACGGGCCGTTAGCTCAGTTGGTAGAGCAGCTGACTCTTAATCAGCGGGTCGTTGGTTCGATCCCAACACGGCCCAGCGAATAAAATCATACACTTAGACAACTTTCCTAAAAAATCCCTTAAATAGCTTGCGTAGATTTTGCGGGAGCTAGGTGTAAAGGGCTTACTTCTTGATTTTGTCGTTCACGGTTTTTATCTGCAAAAGTCCTTGCGGAACTTTGCGGGAATGTATTGAAGTGGCGATTTTTAAGTACCGTCAATACAGGACTTTTGCCTGCTTTGCTGCATATCTTATTCGTTTCTTCAATTAAGTTACTTAACTCGGCTGCAGAGTAATGAGTTGTAATCCTT
>CAVTNC010000002.1:0-20359 GCA_963735995.1 uncultured Gammaproteobacteria bacterium
ACATGCCTGCAAAAGATAATTTAGAAAATTTATTCACACAGCATCCACAACTAAAATATCAACAGACAACAACTCCTCAAACACCTTATTTTACTACGGAAGAAGTTAACCGAAAATTACTTGATGCTGCGAAAGTGGGTGATTCTGATAAAATTAGGGATGCCCTTCGTGAAGGGGCGAATATTCGTGCAACGGATAGTAATTACTGGGATTTTGAGGCACTACATATAGCTACCCAATGTGGTCATCTAGATGCGGTGAAGATGTTGATTACACATGGAGCCGATGTTTGCGTGAAGAATAAGTTTAAAATGACTGTTCGTAACATCGCTAATGCACTTAAAGACAAACCTGAACATCCTAATGTTAAATCCATCGCTGAATTTTTTGAAAAAAGCGATCGAAAATTATTTGAAGCTGCAAAATGCGGTAATGAAATAGCTATGGGAGAAGCGCTTGCTGAGGGTGCAGATATTAATGCCATGGATGGTGCATGCCACAATCTTACCCCTTTACACTATGCAGCTCAGCAAAGTAAAGATAAAGCGGTTGAATGGTTGTTAGCTCGTGGTGCCGACAAAAATGCCGCGAATAGTCATGGCAGCTACTGGACACCTCTACATCAAGCAGCCAGAAATAATGCTCACCCACGTGCTATTCAAGCCCTGGTTAGAGGCGGTGCTGATATTCATTTGAAAGATGTTAATGGTCATACACCTTTTGATATTGCGCGGCTTTATAATACGGAAATGCATTCTCACTTTAATACAGTTAATCAAAAATTACTTACTGCCGCAAAAAACAACGATATAAATGGCATCATGAATGCACTTGCAGAAGGCGCAAATATTCATGCGGTTGATAAAGACAATTCGAATATCAGAGCATTGGATTGGGCGGTGCAATGTGGAAACTTAGACGCTGTCAAATTGTTGATTTCGCGCGGCGCTGACCCACATGAAAAAAATGTGAACGGAAATTCTGCTCGTGATATTGCCATTATACTCAAAGATCGTAGTGAACAGGTGAAACAAGTCGCCGACTATTTTGCCTTAAAAGATCAAGAGTTAGTTGGAGGTATATCTCCTCATAATTCTTCACAGATTTTTCTTTCTCCTCTATCAAATACATTGACAGGGGCTGCTACGGTAGTAACATCAATGACTACAACAACAGCTACTGCAAATGTCGGATATGGATCCCCAACTCCTTATTGAGGAATTAAAATCACTACAAATTTGAAAGAAACTAGATGTAGCGAGTTCAACGAGTGTTAAGTTTTCGAATCTTCAGAAAAAATAGCGTCTTCAGGGGGAGTCGAACGTTCCAACCTTACCCTTACAAACCCTTTAATCATAAGCAGCTTCAGAAGAAAAGAAGAAAAAAGTGTAGAATTCGGCCACCACTACAGGCTACTTCAGATGACACAAGACTAGATTCCTAGCATGATGCTTTCACATTACCCACGTTGCTTGCGCGAAATAAGTCTGTTGCTTAACATGTTCACCATCATTTTTACTTTTCTCTGTTTTAATTTTATAACGTGATTTTCTAAAGGGAATTTTATCCATGCATCAAAAATATCTCATTGATATTCAATTTGAACCGGAAACTGCCTTTACACTCCACAGTTTACAACGCGCTGGCGGATCAACGCCGAGCATGGGTAAATTTATTGACACTAAAACAGGTGAATATTGGTTAGGAAAATCAGAAATGGGAGACGAAGAGGAAGATTCAAAACGGGCGGCTTGTAAAGAAAAAATTGCGAATGATATCTATGGCTATTTTGGTGTTCGCGTTCCGCGTTTACGTATCGCTTATCAACCTCTGGCCATTGCAAACAAGAAAGTTTAAAAATGTTTCAAGAAATGTTGGGAGGTACCCATGCCTGGCATGTGATGTCGCGTTGGTTAGATCGATTTGATAGTTATGGCTACTTACCGATTTTTCCAGGAGGGATATTCATGCGTTATCGGTTATAGTGGAAGGACAAGCTCGAAAATTACCGGAAAGAGGCTTAGGGCATATTTTAGCGGTCGCCCATTGGTTAAATGATGTGGATGTGATGAGTCCCTGTGGAGGGAATGTGGGTTATCAATTGCAATTGGATGAAAAAGGTCAATTGTATGCAGAAAGTTGTAAAATTGATCCCGGTTGTGCATTTAATGATTTTGATAAACCCGAGATGCATCAAATAACCAATATGATTCGGATAGCAATGAGTCTGCCTTCAATCAACGGTAGTAATTTCTTAAAATTCAGCAAGTTGCCGCAGCGAACGCAACAAGAATATCTGTCTGACTATAAAAAAAATTGCTGCCACTTCGGATGCACAAATAGCCGCTTTTTTTGAACATCCGAATACGCAAGTGATTTTAGAAAATGCTTCACACGTTTATTCAATGCTTAAAAATCGTCGTGATGGATTAGCGACGTTGCATGAAGATGCATTAAAAACCGTTCAAGAGATTACGCCTATTACCGCACCATCAGCTATTCCTCCGATTTTGCAACGCCTCTACTGCCAAGCGAAATTACAATATGAAACAGAAGTGAAAGAAAAAGCGGCTTTTTATGTGCCTTTGGATGTGACAATTTCGCCACATTCCGATGCGCGCGTTCCAATGCAAACGTTATGGGAAATTTTTTAGGCATGCCTCTTGCACCGGTAACGACAGAATTCACCATAGCAACGACCAACACTACGAGCGACTACAACACAACCAGTAGTGCGACTAGTACGACCGCATCAACCAGTAGCTACAAGCAGCACGACTGTAACAACAAGCTAGTAACGCTCTCATAGTTCAACCACTGACTGAACAAGAAACTCGTTTTATTATTGCTAGGCGCATCGGGTTCGGCGGAAAATCCTTAAGCACCCAATTATTGGTCGAACAGTGTTGGCAAGCGTTTTTACAAAATCCCAGAAACCCGATTCCTTTGCGCATTGAACTAAAACAATTTAGTGAACAAACCGTAGGCCAATGACTCATCAATACCTTACTCGATGAATATCACTATAGCCCAGAAGAATTACATCAACTGCAAGCCTATCGCTTTGTTTTTATTTTGGATGGTTATGATGAAATGGCCAGTCAAGCCAAAATGAATCTTTTACTGAAACATCAAGCGACGGAAGCGCACTATGGAAAATGGCAAGCCCAATTTATCATCACCTGTCGAGAGAGTTATTTTCAAGGATTAGATCAAAGTTTGTTTTATCTACCACAAGATCCATCAGGATTAACCATTCGGTATTTAAGTCCATTAACACCTTCCCACCAAATTGATTATTTGATGCGTTACGAGAGGAAGAACATCCTGAAAAGCAATTCCGGATTATGGCCGTTTGTTCAAAGAAAACTCCGACTCTCCATGAGTTACTGGGGAGTCCTTTTTTGTTACGGATCTTTCGCGATGCGTTGCCGCGTTGGCAACCGATCATCCGAATGAACCCCTTACCTCACTGACCCGTTATACCTTGTACACGGCCTTTATGGATCAATGGTTTGCCAGTGAAGCGTTGCGGCTTTCGATGATGAAAGCCAAATAGTTACCGGATCGATCTCCCGGAACGGTTTTTAGACTTTTCATTACGGTTAGCGTTTAAAATGCATGTGCAAAAAGTGGATGAAGTGAATGCCAAGGCGACCGATCAAGAAATCTGGCAACGATTTTTTAGTGATCAAGAGGAGGCGGTCAGTGAAGCACGAGCAGGTTGTCCATTACGACGAATGGGGGAATCCCGTTATAGTTTTGTGCATAAATCCTTTTTGGAATACTTTGTGGCACGTACGCTTATGGCAGGCATTAGAAAAGAATGACTTAGCCACGTGGAATCAGCGATTATTGCCCGAAACCTGGGAAATTTTACAGTTTCTGGTGGAACACTGGAAACAGAATGCCAATGACGTATTACAGGATCGGCTGTGGGGATGGATACAAGGGTCAAAAACGACCGATCAACACAACATTGCATCAGCCAATGCGATCACCGTACTCAATCACGGTGGATTATCGTTTATTGGTGAATATGGTGATTTAGCCGGGGTGAAAATTCCTGGCGCGGATCTGCAAAATGCCTTGTTGGATCATACCTGTTTTCGAGGGGCAAACCTTAAAGGAGTCAATTTATCCCGCGCTTTTTTACGCGGGACGGATTTCACAAAAGCGGATTTAACGGATGCAAAATTTGGGGAGTTTCCCAGTATCGTCTGCAAAGGTAGCGTCAACTGCGTTGCCTTCAGCCAAGACGGGAAATTTCTCGCCATTGAGAGTAGGAAAAACGATTGAACTTTGGGAAGGAGAGGGATCCCAAAAAATCGCGACGCTCGAAGGCCATACGAAGAGGGTGACCTGTGTGGCATTTGACCCGAAAGGCGAACGGTTGGTCTCGGGAAGTGGGATAAGACGCTTCGGCTCTGGGAGGGTTCAACCGGAAAACCCCTGGCAACGCTCGAAGGCCATACCGATGAGGTGACCTGTGTGGCGTTTGACCCGAAAGGCGAACGGCTGGTCTCGGGAAGTGGGATAAGACGCTTCGGCTCTGGGAGGGTCAACCGGAAAACCCTGCAACGCTCGAAGGCCATACCGATGGGGTGACCTGTGTGGCATTTGACCCGAAAGGCGAACGGCTGGTCTCGGGAAGTTGGGATAAGACGCTTCGGCTCTGGGAGGGTTCACAGGAAAACCCCTGGCAACGCTCGAAGGCCATACAGTGTGGTGACCTGTGTGGCGTTTGACCCGAAAGGCGAACGGCTGGTCTCGGGAAGTTGGATGATAAGACGCTTCGGCTCTGGGAGGGTTCAACAGGAAAACCCCTGGCAACGCTCGAAGGCCATACCGAGTGGGTGACCTGTGTGGCGTTTGACCCGAAAGGCGAACGGCTGGTCTCGGGAAGTGTGGGATAAGACGCTTCGGCTCTGGGAGGGTTCAACAGGAAAACCCCTGGCAACGCTCGAAGGCCATACCGATACGGTGACCTGTGTGGCGTTTGACCCAAAGGCGAACGGTTGGTCTCGGGAAGTGGGGATAAGACGCTTCGGCTCTGGGAGGGTTCGACAGCGAAAACCCCTGGCAACGCTCGAAGGCCATACCAATAGGGTGACCTGTTGGCGTTTGACCCGAAAGGGAACGGTTGTCTCGGGAAGTGAGGATAAGACGCTTCGGCTCTGGGAGGTTCGACACGGAAAACCCCTGGCAACGCTCAAAGGCCATACCGATTAGGTGACCTGTTGGCGTTTGACCCGAAAGGGAACGGCTGGTCTCGGGAAGTCGGGATAAGACGCTTCGGCTCTGGGAGGGTTCGACAGCGGAAAACCCCTGGCAACGCTCCAAGGCCATACCGGTGTAGGTGACTGTGTGGCGTTTGACCCGAAAGGCGAACGGCTGGTCTCGGGAAGTTGGGATAAGACGCTTCGGCTCTGGGAGGCCAACACGGAAAGCCCCTGGCAACGCTCGAAGGCCATACCCATACCGTTACCAGTTGTGGCGTTTGACCCAGGGGAACGCATCATCTCGGGAAGTATGGATAATACCCTTCGGCTCTGGGAGGCCAACAGCGGAAGCCCCTGGCCAGCTGCAAGGCCATACCCATAGCGTTACCAGTTGTGGTTTTGACCCATGGGGAACGCATGGTCTCGGGAAGTATGGATAAGACCCTTCGGCTCTGGGAGGCCAAAAGCGGCAAGCCCCTGGCCATACTGCAAGGCCATACTGATACCGTTAACTGTGTGGCGTTTGACCCCACGGGAACACGCATTGTCTCGGGAAGTCGGGATAAGACCCTTCGACTCTGGGGGGTGAACCAACGCTCAGCCTTTGGGTACACTGCAAGGACATACCAGTTGCGTTACCAGTTGCGCATTTGACCCAACGAGAGGGATACACATTGTTTCGGGAGGTGAGGATAAGACCATTCTCGTTTGGCGATCTCTCAACCTCGATGGGACAGTTTGGCAAGTCATTTGGCGGGCTGTCCAAAATCCCATATTGAATGCACACGATGCCCTTCTCGATCAAGCAATTTTGTCTTCACTTAATCAAAACTTATTAACCCAACGAGGAGCTATCCTGACAACACTTGAATATACAAATTATTACGACAGTCCTTTTGCAAAACCGGTGAACTCGACAAAGAAAAAATCGCTAACACTCACAACACAAGGGGTTTCTTCTCATACGACGCCTATCATGCCTGTACCATTACAAACCAGGGCAATCCGATCAGTTACTACTTCATACCACTTCGAAACTGCAGTATTGCGCCTCGTTAGCGCGTTAGAAACTGCGATCCAAAACGCCAGAGAAAACTTGGATAACCAAGCCGCTCGCACGTTTATGTCCACTTTCTTACGCGCCACTCGCAAAAACACACTACAAGCTTTGCAAGCATCTCCGGACAATTATGGCATCCCTGCACAGTGGGTCACCTGGTTAACTGATGCCTTCAACAACGATCCTATTCTTAAAACCACCCTACAAAATCCACATCTTAACAGCAGCCGTTTTGAATTAGAATTATTACAAGAAAATTTAGCCAATTTATTACAGCGATACTCTGTTGAAGAAACAGACGAAGATGAAATGGATGTTCAAGAACAAGATGATACTCTCATAGAAACGCCAACTTCCACATCCTCATCTTCCACTAGCACCACGTCAAATATAGCGACAAAAAAGAAAGGAAAGTGTCTCGTTATGTAAATCGCTAAATAAAAAAATCGACCATAATTAGTGAGATAAAAAAGTCTCGCGGGAATCGAAACCTTGTTCTATACGCTTGAAAACCTTTTAATCATAAGGATTTTCAGCAGAAACGAGGGAAAAAGATCCCAATTCGGGTGATTCTCGAGGTTATGCCAAACGACAGCAAACCCCTTATCTCAAATCAGCAACTCTGCTGATGATTCAGTGAGGTCCTATCATTCATCGTTCAGTTGGGAGGCGATTAACGATCAACTATCGAATACCCTCCCTCTCCTAAAGCGTGGATGGTCTTGGAGGTTACCCTCCCCATCCATTGCGGTATTACCTGCCTGTCTTGACGGAAGTGGTACAAAGTTGATAGAAATAAACTTTCTTAGAAGAAGGCTTTTGTTCTTGGTTAAAGGCACTGTAAACTTTAGGAGACATGAACGATGGATGAAAAACTTCCGGCTTGGCACTTTGACGCCCAAACGAAACAACACGCCACATTAGGCCCAAAGAAATATGGCTTACTGCCGGCCAGTGAGCGTGATCGCCAAAAAGTGGTGCAGTTTTATCAATTCGGTGCGGTATCGGGCTATGACATTGGTTCTGTTGAAGTGATTTATAATCCGTCGTTTAACCGCGCTTTTTCGTTGGAATTAGATCGGCTTCAACAAAAGACGGGAAGTACCGCTGCGCCTGATTGGAGCCTGATGAAAAACCCTGGGCAGCGCGATAGTGTGTTCTTGCAGTGGAGAGCACTGACCGCCCCTTACCAGGATACGAGCTACCCCTCTGTCAGTTTATTTCCTGGTTGGCACGGCACACGGCCGGAATATTTGGATAGCCTCTTTCGGATTGGTTATTCGAGTTTGTCGTTAACGGACAGTGGTTTTTTTGGCAAGGGATTGTATTTTGCCTATGAGGCGGAATATTCGCATCGTGTGTATAGTAAGGGGGCTTTATTGCTCAATTGGGTGGCCAGCTTTTCGCCGTTGCCGGTGGTAGACGGAGATATGACAGACCTAAAGGGCAAAGCGCAGCATGGCAATTACGATGCGCACTTTGTTCCTGTAGTACCCCAAAATCCTAACCGCCCTAATGAGACGATTTACCATCCCTGCAAAGCCGGACAAAAGGCACGCTATCATGAACTGGTGGTGTTTCAAACGAATGCGTGTTTGCCCAGGTATTTAGTACAATTACAAAAGACGTTACTCCCTGCACCCAGCAATCTTACGACCACCACGACGACTACCCTCACCACCACGACGACCCTGACGACACCACAGTCCATCAACACATCTGCTGTGTTATCGTGGGAAAATCTCTTCAAAGCGGCAGCAGCAGTGGTGTTTGATGAAGAAAGTCGTATTCTGCATTTTTTTCTTCCCGTACCCGCCCAAAGTTATTGGACACTCTGGCAAGAAAAGATCAGTGAAGTCTATGCCGGCTTAAAACAACCGACCCTTGAATGGTTACGCCACGCTAAAACGCCGGATGATGCGATACAAATCATCAGTGTGAAAGCCACACCCGCATTGTTGGCACTGATGCCGTTGCATGTTCCGAGTGGATTTGAACCCATTCCTCTGGAGCGGTGTATTACGATTGAGGAACATGCCAAGCCTTTATATGGTGATTTCTTTGCCAGTCCCTTTGAGAAGACCTATCGACAACTCGAAATTGCCTTACAAATGCAACATCAACCCAAAATTAACCAACTCATGCAGGCTAATGTGCCTTGGGCGGGCTTATCGGGATGCCAAGCAGAACACGTTTTTGCATCTGTTGGCGGAAACGGGATTAACGGAATGGGTATCGCCTTTTTTACAATGGGGTTTTACCTTAACCAGCGTCAATGCCTTTGGTGATATTCCCTTGCATTATGCGTGTGGTGCAGAAAACCACGCACGCGATGAGAACGGCGATATGGCTACTGGCTTGATAGGTCTGGGGTCACCGCTGAATACCCGCAATAAACAACAGCAAACCCCACTGATGGTGGCCGCCCGTTCGGGGCATGTGGCGGCGCTACGTCAATTGCTCATTGCCGGCGCCGATCCGTTATTGCGTGATCAAAACGGCCAAACGGCTAAACAACTGGCGCAAGCCTCTCGTCTGCCGCAAGCAGAGACGATGGTTGGACTGCTTGAGGGTCGTCTACCGCTTGCAGCACCTCAAGAAGACTCTTGTGTTCTCCAATAACCTCCCAAAAGAAAGGTAAAACCGATGCAAACGAAAACGCCTGTGCTGCCCACGGATACGGTTGCCGTTGCGATCACTGACTTAACCCCATTCCTCACACAAATCAGAAAACAAGCCATTGCTCAAGATTATCCCTGGGTGTTGGCGAACCTCATGGGCTGTGTCAATTTGATTGAGTGTGAATCTATCGTGATACCCATCGATTGGCTGAGGGACGTTATCCCGTTTTTTTGCACCCTGTGTGTCACACTGGATCAAGCGGCATGTGAATTTGGCTTTCGACACAGCCTGCATGCGATAGCACGTCGATTGCACGACCGGCTGGATACCCTCCTCTTGGCAGAAGAAAAAAAGCAGGTTCATCTTTCCGAACTAGCCCATTGCTTAGTGGATACGCTCGTCGATAGCCAACAGGGTTTTGTGAACTTACCCCATTTTTACCAGCAAACCGACTATACCTTTGCGAGCTTTTTTGATCCCAACCCCAACCGCCGTTTTGATTTACTTAAAAAGCGGCATGGACAGCGCGTGACGGCCTTATCCAATCAAGTGGAGCGAAATCGCTATGTGTTTTTAAGTGAGCCGATCATTAGCTATTGGAAAACCTTCGCTGCACAAGATCCGAAAGGATTTAATGCCGCGGATAAACAGCCTTTGATCGAGCTAGGGGAAGGGTTATGGGGGGCGATTATTTCAGACCCCATCAAATATAAAAATTGTTGGCAGCCACTGCTGCTTTTACAAACCCTATTATGCGACACCCACAGCTTAACGTCTGAGCCATTATCGGCGTTTGCGGGGGCGCTGTGGTTACATCAATTAGCCCGCAAAGTGGGTAAAACCGCTGATGCCAGCCAAGCCCTTTTGCAGCTTAAAACGATGCTTGCGTTTAACACCACGTTAGAATCGACACTGGCCCAGTGTGAAGCTGCGGCGTTGTTTCGATTTGATGAACGTCAAATGACGTTACACAACAGTCGAAAAGATTTTATCTCTGTGGATTTTAGTCAACCCTCATCCGACGTATCCCGTATATTTAACGCACAAAAGGAACATACGAAGCAGGTGATCGATTTACTCCGTCAATGTGTCCAAAATGCCAAAGCCATGTTGGGACCTGAAGTCGCCGAAGTGGCCTTTGGCATCCTCGGATCGACGAGTCGCTGTGACCGACGGCCTTATTCGGATATTGAATGGATGGTAGTGTACCGCAAACAACCCCACGTGTCGTCTGATCAGGCAGAATTCTATGTGTTTCAACTGATTGCACTCGTTGAAATGCAAATCATTGGGTTAGGCGAAACCCACAACAAAGCGGAAAAGAATACCGGATTGCACATCGATAGTAGCCATCACGTCTTTGCCAAAGGATTATGGGGAACACCGGAAGCGATTGCCGAAGGGTTTGTCACAAAGATCATCAAAGCGCCGGAGCGTGTCAAAGGTATCCATCAAACCGATCATGCCTGGATTTTGGATGAGAGTTTTTATGCGCTCTTACAACCCCTCTGGATAGTTGCAACCCCCGGGGGGGGGTCTTTGTGTGCGCAGTATGATGCAACCATCCAGGCATTTTTACAGGCAGAGGTCACGTCGGAAGATGCCCCCCAATTACTCCAACCTGCACTGGGTTTCGATCCAACAGGACGATTGCGCTGTCAAGTGATTGCCTGGGTGTGTTTGCGCGATATTGTCCAAAAAAGTGTTAACGCGATACGTACGCTTAAAGCCGGTGAACCCGTCGATATCAAACAGGTCTATTACAAACCCTTGGCCTATTTTGCGATAAACCTTTGCTTATTTGTGCAGTGTCAAACGACATCCCCACGGGAGAGTATGACTGAAATCAGTAAAACCTACCCCTGGGGCGGAGCCCTTATTTTGTGTCTTTGGCAAGCGTTCTTAGCCTTTGTCGCACAACAACAGGTGAATTTACATGGGGCTGCCCATTATCAGGAAGAAGAGATGATTTATCCTGACAAACCATGGAATAAACTGTCTCCCCATGAGCAGATAATCTGGTCAGGATTGGATTTGATTGCCCAGGGGTTTATTTTACCCTTAGAGAAGGCGTTATCAACCACACAGACGTTTTCATTGCAAGACATCGGCTACGCGGTGCTTTATAACAGCCTGGCCAGGCGTGAGGGATGGTTTGTGGCTTGGCAAAAAAACGGCGTGTTGGCGGATGCCTTATTGGCACATCCCTTACTTCAGGGATTGAAAACGACCCCCTCGTTTGATGGTTGGTCACCGCAGTATGAATTTGTGATGCGGGATTATTTTAAGCAATTGAAGACATTCGTGACTCCCAAGGTCTCGGCCTGTCGGATTGAAGGATTACCGTTAGGCAATCAACCGGTGGGGTACAGCCGTGTTTTGATGTTACAATCAGGGGCTTTGAAAACTGAAATTCCTAAAAATGAACTTGTTACAAGTGTGAAAAATAATCGCTTAACTGTTCATTGGTCTAATAATGGACAAATTATTCATGAATCATTAACAGAAGAGGATTCCAAAGCGATTATTCCACATTTGCCTGCAGAAAATAAAGATTCCCAAGATGTTGCTCTAATAAAAATGATTACATCAAAATGCAGCCGCACCCAACCGGTGTATTTGCCGGATGCGTGGATGAAGCACTGGTTTGATGCGAAGGGGGAGTTTCAAGGCAATACCGATTATTCGGGACAGAGAAGTCGGGTACGGCGAGTGGAATGGGAAGGTGAAGTTTTTTATTTCAAAATTAAGGAAGGTAACAAAGAAGGATTAATGGGACGAGAATTTGCGGTCCAGATGGTGCATCTTTTATTAGGGGGTGAGGTTCAAATTGCATTGGGTTGGCCGTTGAAGCTGACCTATGCCCGAAAAGGTGTGCAAAAAACGTATTATGTGTGGGTTTCCTCCGGGGTGTTTGGAGAATCCTTGGATGAGGTGATGCGTCGATCCCCCGATCGGCTCACCACACTTGATGTGGAGAGTTATAGTCAACATTTTTTATTGGCATATTTGACGTGTCCCTGAAGATGGGCAACCGGCCAATTTTAAGGTTCAAAGACCCTTGGAGGGTCATCGCGTTTAGATGGGGATTGATATGGGTCAAAGTTTTGTGAAAACCCGCCAGGGAGGAAAAAGCAGGGTTATTGACGGTTAAAACCATGGTGTATCTCTTAAACAACCTGGACAAGGCCTTGTCAGAAAGGATACTGACCTGATTGTAAATTAATCCATATAGATGCTTGGTTTACGCGTTGGCAGTCAGAATTGGGGCAACTCAACCGCTTATTTCAGCCGTTATTAGAAAATCAGCTCAAAGCGGCAGGTGTGCCAAAAGCCGATTGGGAGAAATATAATCGACTCATGGATTTATCCGAAAATACGCAACACTGTGTCCGACAGCGGTTTTTAGTTTTTCAAAGATATCTTTTAAGCCTATCGCAATCCCCCACGGGTTGGCAGGTATTGGAACGGCTTGATCCGTTGGTCGCCTTAAGCTATCAATCCTTACGAGGTAAAGTCACTACCCCCGAACAGTTTCATGCGATTAATCCCAAAGCGTATGTCAAAGACCCCACTACCGGCAAGATGTATTCCAGCGTACCTTCAAACAGATTCAAGCCCAAACGCTCACCCCGACGCCTTACAACAGAGCTTTAATCTCCAGGCGGATTATTTTGATGGGATTGATTTTGGTGCCATGCGTGATCGGGGCGGGAAAATTGATGAGAAACGACAGCTTTTTGCGTGGGCATTATTGGAAGCGACAGCCAAAAAAGTGGGAGGCGATTTTAAACGATTGAATATATCGGGGTGTCAGGTGGTGAGTGAAAAGCCGTTAATTGCATTATTAGAACAGATGCCGAATATCGAGCAGCTTGTATTTTCAGGATTGTCGAGGAATTCACTTGCCTACGTTATTTAAACTGTTGATCCATCGCTATGATTATAGAGGGGCATTTTGGTTGAGTTATTCGGTCTTATGTGAACGATTAAAAACGGTGTTTTTTACCTATGGGAATCGAGCGGTAGGTTTATCGATTCGATTGAATGCGGAGGGTCGGCGAGCGCTGATTCAAAAAATTGAGCAACATCACGTGCAGCATAAACGACTCATCGACGCGCTCCTCAAGGCATTGGGGGATCCTGATAGTGATGTCCGCCAAGCCGCCGCGGGGGCGCTGGTTCAGTTGGGTCACGAAAATCCTGCGGTCATCGACGCGCTCCTCAAGGCATTGGGGGATAAAGAATGGTATGTCCGCCAAGCCGCCGCGGGGGCGCTGGGGCAGCTCAAAACGGCTACCGCTCCCGTCATCGACGCGCTCCTCAAGGCATTGGGGGATTCTGATAGCGATGTCCGCCAAGCCGCCGCGGGGGCGCTGGGGCAGCTCAAAACGGCTACCGCTCCCGTCATCGACGCGCTCCTCAAGGCATTGGGGGATAATATAGCGATGTCCGCCAAGCCGCCGCGGGGGCGCTGGTTCAGTTGGGTCACGAAAATCCTGCGGTCATCGACGCGCTCCTCAAGGCTTTGGGGGATAAAGAATGGTATGTCCGCCAAGCTGCAGCGGAGGCGCTGGTGCAGTTGGGTCAGAAACACCTGCGGTCATCGACGCGCTCATCAAGGCTTTGGGGGATAAAGATGGCGATGTCCGCCAAGCCGCAGCGGGGGCGCTGGGGCAGCTCAAAACGGCTACCCTCCCGTCATCGACGCGCTCCTCAAGGCATTGGGGGATAATGATAGCGATGTCCGCAAAGCCGCAGCGGGGGCGCTGGGGCAGCTCAAAACGGCTACCACTCCCGTCATCGACGCGCTCCTCAAGGCATTGGGGGATTCTGATAGCGATGTCCGCCAAGCCGCCGCGGGGGCGCTGGGGCAGCTCAAAACGGCTACCGCTCCCGTCATCGACGCGCTCCTCAAGGCATTGGGGGATAAAGAATGGTATGTCCGCCAAGCCGCCGCGGGGGCGCTGGGGCAGCTCAAAACGGCTACTGCGCCCGTCATCGACGCGCTCCTCAAGGCATTGGGGGATAAAGAATGGTATGTCCGCCAAGCCGCCGTGGGGGCGCTGGGGCAGCTCAAAACGGCTACCGCTCCCGTCATCGACGCGCTCCTCAAGGCATTGGGGGATAAAGAAAGTATGTCCGCCAAGCTGCCGCGGGGGCGCTGGGGCAGCTCAAAACGGCTACCGCTGCCGTCATCGACGCGCTCCTCAAGGCATTGGGGGATGAATATAGCTCTGTCCGCCAAGCCGCCGCGGGGGCGCTGGGGCAGCTTAGGTCACGAAAACCGCTGCGGTCATCGACGCGCTCCTCAAGGCATTGGGGGATGAATGATAGCTATGTCCGCCAAGCCGCCGCGGGGGCGCTGGTTCAGTTGGATCACGAAAATCCTGCGGTCATCGACGCGCTCCTCAAGGCATTGGGGGATTCTGATAGTGATGTCCGCCAAGCCGCCGCGGGGGCGCTGGGGCAGCTCAAAACGGCTACCGCTCCCGTCATCGACGCGCTCCTCAAGGCATTGGGGGATAAAGTATAGCTCTGTCCGCCAAGCCGCCGCGGGGGCGCTGGGGCAGCTCAAAACGGCTACCGCTCCCGTCATCGACGCGCTCCTCAAGGCATTGGGGGATAATGAAAGGGATGTCCGCCAAGCCGCCGCGGGGGCGCTGGGGCAGCTCAAAACGGCTACCGCTCCCGTCATCGACGCGCTCCTCAAGGCATTGAGGGATTCTGATAGCGATGTCCGCCAAGCCGCCGCGGGGGCGCTGGGGCAGCTCGGCTCAAATCATTATGAATTAACGCGATTGAGAAGTTGGCTGCTTGATCAACGCTTAAATCAGCTCTACGAAGAAAAACTCACACGGGAAGTGACCCACAAAATGTTTTTCTTTGTCGATGACAAAAAAAGTTTTCATGCCATTCCTTGCGTGAGTAAAGATTGGAAACGTTGGCACGAAGAGATGCGCCAAGATGAACAGGAACACAAACATCGACAATTACTGGGAGAGACACAAAATCAACTGGCTGCTCTATCACTGGAAACACCCGAAAAAGAAGAAGGGACTTATCTCTCTACTTCTACTTTCCCGATTTCGCAGAATTATAGTTCTACCCTATTACCTACATTGACAGCGTTACCCTTTGGACAACAAACAACCTCAATGACGACTCTAACTACCACAACAACGACTACGACAAATGTAACATCAACTAATCCGCCTACACCCTAGTAAAAGATGAGAAATCCTTCACAGAAAGAGGATAAGCAGAATGCAGGTTCAGTGAAAAGCTTTGGTAGAAACAGAGTGCACGTGGATTTTAGTGAACGTTGTTAGAAAAAATTAGCACTTTTTTAGCACTCAAAATTGCAAAATTTGAAAAAACCTATATGTATCAACAATTTTCAGGCAATGTACTGTGGGTTCGAATAATGTTTGCGAAGCACAGACCTATTTTTTTAAAAAACCCTATAAAGCAAGCTTAAAACCATTTTTTTATGGGTTTACCTGAACTTAATTTTTACTCGTACGTTGTTCAGTACGGTCTGGGTTTGTCTCGAAAAGTGGCCGATTTTTGCTCTAACGCATGCAATATATGGTTGAAAAAATAAAACTCATCATCAGGCAAAATCAACTACGCGATTATACCGTTGTCTCTATTAATAAACCACGATAAATCTCTATCATAATACGCAATTGCCACAGAGATTAAAAAATCGCCTATTTTCGTTATTGCTTTTTACCAAACAATTCGGCTGCACGCTTTTTTATTTGTGCCGGCGTGACATCTTCAATATGCGTAGAAACACACCAGTGATACCCATAAGGATCTTCGAGCATCGCGCTACGATCCCCATAAAATTTATTTTCTATTGGCTTGATTAGCTTTGCACCAGCAGATACTGCTTTATTCACTGTCGTATCGACGTTTTTAACATAGAGATGAATACTCATCGAACACCCACCATACACTTTCGGACTCCGTGCATTCATTTCTGGGCATTCGTCTCCCAACATAATTTTAGAATCCCCGATTTTTAACTCAGCGTGCGCAATTTTATCGCCTGAATGCGCCATTCGCATCACCTCTTTCGCATCAAACGCTTTTTTGTAGAAATCAATCGCTTTTGCAGCAGGATTAACAATTAAGTAAGGGATAATACTGTGATAATTTTTAGGGATGGCTAATACTTTTTTCTTTGGTTTCACGACAACTTTTTTCACTATTTTTCCCTTTGTGTTTTTCTTCATACTTTCTTTTGTCACAGAAGATTTTTTCTGATTTTTAGCGATAGATTTTTTTGCCATGATAGGATCCTTATTTGTTGATATTTTTTAAACATTAACCGCTTCTTTTAATTGTTTTCCTACTTTGCAATGGAGCACTTTTCTGGCAGGAATTTTTATAGACTTACCCGTAGCCGGATTTCGTCCCGACCGTGCAGGACGATCTTTTACTAACCAAGTTCCTAAACCCGTCAATGTCAAACTTTTTCCCTGCTGAAGTTGGGATACGATCTCTTCCACAATGTGGTCTAAGGTTTCCCCTGCTTTTTGTTGCGATAGCCCTAACCGTTCTGATAAGCGGGCAACAAAATCGGCTTTAGTAATTTTTTCTGACATACCTATTCCCCTTCAATAAATGGATTAATTAGCATAAATAAACGAATTATTATATTTTTAAATCTACTTGCGCAAATAAATTCAATCATCTCCTTTATGAGAAGCGCAAACAAACATTCGCTACGCAAGTAATTTTTCTTCCTAAAATAAAAATTCTCATGAGTCATACCTACTGGATCAATACATTCACTGTCGCTTCTATTGTGAAAAAGGAGACTATCTCTCTATCTCCTGCAGAAGCACTTAGAAATTCTATAGTACTGAAGTACAACACACGCAAGTTACCAGGTAAACCCATCGGCTCTTCCAGCCTTTTGCTACGGATACGGATATTATCCCATACTTAATTTTTGTACATGACTGGCTTTTTCAATGGTTTCTTGTGTGTGAATTAAATTGAGTAAAATCATTTTTTAAGGCACTATTTCACTTGATCAATTGCTCAGTAACGCACCTCACATTACTTGCGTTAAAATAACGTCCATAAAAGAAATTAACCGAATCTAATATATTTTTGACGACGAAAGAATACCCGTGACGTCGCTAATGCAATTGGCGCTCTTGAAAACAAGATTTAACGCTTGATAAGCCAGTTCTGACGCCCCAAGATTTCAAATTGCTTGCCTGGTAACTTGAACACAGGATCGTCACGGGCAGTAAAAATATAACAAAACCGACTTCTTCTTGGCAAACCTATTTATTACCTCGTTATTTTCTTGAACTGCACTCCATCTAACCAATCTCCTCTTTTTCGACGGGCATAGACTGCCTCTTTGGCATCGCCCGTCAATTGACAATATTTTTCCAGAAAAATCCACTTCGGTGCTGAATAGTTAACTGGATTCATCACCGGTTTTCCTCAAAAAAGAAAAATTTTTTCGGATTTAATTTAAAAAAGCGGTCATCATCAACCTAACAAACCTCGTAGCACGTGAAATTATTTCGCTGTACTGGCGCTTTAAAAAAACGGTTTAGCATTCAGATACGCTAATCTTATTTTGAAGGGTAAAATAGAGGTTAAAAGACATGTTTTCAAAGAGTGCTGTGCTGCGTAATGATGAGCAAAACTGATCCAGGTTCGTTTCGATACGCGCAAAAACTGATCCCCTGTTATCGCTTTTCCAACGGATTCTCATCAAATTTCCCCTCAAAATCCGAATGCTCAAAATAGCGCACTTTTTTGCACCGAATGGGTTTTGCGCCATGCAAAAAAACAAATTGTTCATCTTTCGGTAATTCGCGAATTTCATTTAATGCAATTAAATCTACGCCGGTTTCATGAATACTTTCGCCTTCGCCATGTGAGAGTGTGCCACCAAAAGTTTGCATTTTTTGACGTGAGTCGCCTGAGTTAGTCGATAGTGTTTTGGTTAAAATGGTGCGTTTGCCGCCGAGTGTTTGGATCCATTCCATGGTTTTTGTATCGTCATTGGTAAAGATTTGTTTAAGGGTGCGCCTTTGAATAAATCGGGTTTTTCAAAGAATTCAATTTGACTTAAGGTTTGAAAAACCGTCCATACGACCACACCGCGTGCGCGTAAGACTTCAATGCATTGTTCAACATCAGGGCAGTAACCGAGTTGTGCGAGTTCTTCGAGTAAAAAGACGATTTTTTGTTTGGGTAATTCGCTGGGATTGGCTTGTACAATCTGGCTCATGAGTAATGCCATGAGCATGCGTACGAGTCGATTGTGTTCTTTGACTTGGTCTTCCGGCAATACAACAAAAATATCCATATTGCCTTTTAAAAATTCGGTTAAATCAAAGTTGCTGCTGTGCTAAGGTGGCTTGAATATTACTATCACCCATCCAATCAATTTGGCGATAGCTCGTGGATAAAATACTGCCGCGTTCATCCGCACCCACACGGCTAATTTGATTGGCAGCCGCGCCGGCTCTGCCATTTAATTTTGCCATTTCTTCAAAGGTCATTTTAGCCTCTTCTGTGCCTTCTGACATGAGTTGATAGAGCATCGGTAATCCGCGTTCTTCAGGTGGTTTAGACGCCATGATGTAATCAATATACCCACGAATCAGTATTTTGGCATTTTCATCAAAATGTGTTGCAAAACCACCTTCGTTGATCACAAAGGAAGCCGCAAACGCATTCATCATGCGATCCCGTTGTTTTTGATTTGCAGGAATCCAATCAAAGGGATTGAAGGTATAATGTTTTAATAGGGATTCGGATTTACCTTGCTTGAAAATCTTTTCCTTTGGTGACACCAAATGGATCAATGACAATGACTTGTCTTCCCAATGTTTCAGCACGATAACGCGCAGTAACTGCCCACAATTCGCCGCGAATATCAAACACAAATACTGGTCCTTTGTGGGAGAGTAAAAGTGGAATGCTGGATGCTGTGGTTTTTCCACCACCAGGTGGAGAAATGGTGAGTTTATTACACAGCGGTAAATAAAGCGTTTTTCCTGATGTCATCAGTACCAATAAAAATGCCATTATCGCGTTGATACGCATTGAATTGCATAAAATCTTTTGGCGTTGCAAATGTGGCGCTGCCAAATCGACCGCTGGTTTCATCGGTATTTCCCGTTTCATTAAAGGCTTGTTTTTTGAGTGAGCGTGTCTCAAAACACCTAAGCAACAATAGCGAATAATCCAAAATGGTAAAAAAGAAAGACAGCTATTTTTTAAACGGATAATGACAGCAGCAACTAAGGATTTTACGGATAGCATTCCTTGTGCTTTTAATAGCGCATAGGGCCAAATGGTAAAACCGATCTCAAATAGAGCGGTGATGACTAACACAACAGCGCGGTTAAAAATATCGATTGCTTTCGCTCTGGAAATGGATACAGTACCCTGATGTCGATCGATAAAATATCCACGATCAATAATGCAGCGGAAATAACACCATAGACACTGGTTTGTAGGAGTACTATTTTGAGAGGTAATTGCAGTCCATGGATGCACGGAATACGCAAAACAAAGATGCAGTATTTGTGGGAAGACCAATGATCAGAAAGGTGTTAAAACTAAAAATAATTGTCGATACAGTTTAAGGTTTTTATCGAATTTTTCCGCATGACATAAAATAACGACCTCTCTCGAATTTTTCCAAAAAAATTATTACGTAATTGGATGGTTTACATTGTCAGCTGACAATTTTGTGATAGCGTGATAAAGCCTCTTTAGACCGTTGCACATAACGGGTTGTTTCCCATGGTAAATCTAATGCTTCAATTTCTTGCACAGTTGAGTGATGCACAAACGCTTGTTTCACTCGTGTGCTACCTGCATTGTAAGCGGCAAATGCCAATGTCCAATTGCCAAATTGTTGATGTAAGTCACTTAATAAATGCAAAGCGACATCGGTGGATGCAATAAAATTTTTTCTAGTTTGATTGTTTAATCCATACGCTTTTGCTGTTTCTGGCATCAATTGCCAAGCACCTGTTGCGCCTTTGGGTGAAACCGCATTTGTTTGATAATGACTTTCAACCATGTGGAATTAATGCAACGGTTGCAGGTAATTTTAGTTGTTCGGCACGTTGTAAGACATAGGCTAATTTGCCGTCTTTTGCAGCAGTGTTTAAAAGGGATTTGATGTTTTCATCGTGACTAAATTCATCAGAAATGTCAAAGGAATGATACAGCCATTTTCTTTTTTGTTATCAGGTGTATTGATGATACCACCTTCAATCGTGGGTTGTTCAGGTGTACCGATCGTAGATGTTGGCATGATGCAATGTCATGATCAACTATTTGTGCAAAACACATCATCGGTAATGACTAAAAGCAAATAACTGATGGTGAGTTTGCATTGATAGGATGACATGAATTTTAATCCTCGTTTTCTTCATAAGGTTTTGTA